>NZ_JBHUBB010000039.1:0-77746 GCF_042789485.1 Streptomyces sp. NPDC056835 | reverse complement strand
CCAGTTCTCCGCCCTGGACACCATCGAACTCCTCGCGCCCACCCCGCTCCTGCTCATCGCCGGCACCAAGGCCGAGACCCTCCAGCAGAGCCAGGACGCCTATGACGCCGCCCAGGAACCGAAGGAACTCTTCCTCATCGAGGACGGCACCCACTTCGACTTCTACGACCTCCCTGAGTTCGTCACCCCCGCTGTGACCAAGATCGACAGCTTCTTGCGCAACAGCCTCTGACTCGCCCACGCAGCCGCCCGCCCGCCCGCTCGCACCCCGCCCGTCGGGGAACCGGGCCCGGACACGGCGGCGGCTGCCGGCACCGCGCCTCCCCACTCCCGCCTCTCTCCGCACAACCGCCACCGCCACGCCTTCACCGTCACCCGGACCAGGAGATCGTTTCGACATGGGCGCCACCGCACTGGAAAGCCTCGGCACGGCCAAGTACCTGCTCGTCACCAGCTACCGCAAGAACGGAAGCCGCGTCTCCACCCCTGTCTGGGGTGTACGCGACGGCGACACTCTCGGCATCTGGACCCCCGCCGACTCCTACAAGGTCAAGCGCATCCGCAACCGGAACGACATCTTCGTCGGCCCCTGCGACCTGCGAGGCAACCCCCTCGGCGACCAGGTCCCGGCCACCGCCGAGATCTGCGACCCCGACACCACCGCCCGCTACCGCGAGCTCATCGCCCGCAAATACGGCATCGTCGGCCGCCTGACTCTCCTCAGCAGCCGCCTGCGCAACGGCACGCACGGTTCCACCGGTATCCGCATCATCCTCGACCAGCAATGAACCCTCACGGGAAGCCGGCCGCGGACGTGCTGGGCCTGGTCATCGCCGTCACCGCCCTCGCTGCCGGCACGCACGACAACACCGCGGGCATCGCCCCGCTGGACCAGGTCGCCGACCACACCGGCGACACCGTCCGCAGCCCTCACCGCGGAGAAGGCCCCTCCCGAGCAGGGGCTGGAACCGCACCCCAAAGATCAGTTGCGGGAAGGCCCTTCGAGAGAGATGTGAACGGACCCGCCGTCCTGAGAGACCTTGCCGAGCAGACCGGACGGGATACGGAAGACCCGGCCGGGGGCGGCGGGCCAGGCCAGGGTGCGCCGGGCGATCGTACGGCCGTCCTGGCGGATCGTCACCGTGGGGAACCGCACGAACTCGTCGGTCCACAGCAGCAGCCGGTCCCGGGAGGGGGCCGGGTCGCCGGGCCGCAGGATCTGCGGGGAGACCCACCGGAAGGGCGCGCCGACGGTGAGCCGGACTCCGCCCTCGGGGCGGCTTGTGCCCTGTAGGTGGGCGGCGACCTGCAAGGCCACGTGTTTGCCGTCGAGGGCGGCGATGTCGGCCGTGTCGACCGGGTGGAGCATGTTGCCGATGGCGAACACGCCGTCCCGGTCGGTGCGCAGCGCAGTGTCGGTGAGCGGGCCGAGGGTGCCCTCGTCGAGGGCGATGCCGGCGGAGCGCACCAGTTCGTGATCGGGAATCCAGTCGCCGGTGAAGACGACGGTGTCGCAGTCGACGGTGCGCCGTTTACCGGTGTCGAGGTGCTCGATCTCGACGGCGCCCACCCGGCCCTTGCCGATGACCCGGGTGACGCGGGTGCGGGTGGCGACGGGCACGCGGAAGACCGCGCGGCCGACAGCGTTGAAGGCGCCGTACGACTCGGCCTTCGGGTACTGGCTGACCATCAGGGCCGGAGTGCAGCCGGCCTCGCGCAAGGTGACGGCGGCGGACCAGCTGACGAGTTCACCGCCGACGATGACGGCGCGCTTGCCGACGGGCTGATGGTGCAGGTGGACGAGGTTTTGAAGCTGGCCGGTGGTGTAGACGCCGTGAGGGCGGTCGCCGGGGATGCGGCGGGCGGTGCGGGGCCGCTCGCGGGCGCCGGTGGCGAGGACGAGGGCGTGCGGGCGGATCCGGTAGCGGCCCTTGGGTCCGGTGACCTCGACGGTGCGGTCGTCGGCCCAGCCGGTGACCATGGTGCGGGTGCGGATCTCGGCGCCGGCCCGCTCGGCACGGTCGACGAGGTGGCGGGCGTAGGCGGGGCCGGTCATGACGCGGTGGAGGTCGCGCAGGCCATACCCGGTGTGGTCGCTGTGGCGGGGGATGCCGCCGGCGTCCTTCTCGCGGTCGACGACCAGGATGCGTCCGGCGTCGAGGGCGCGGAGTTCCGCGGCCGCGGTCAGTCCGGCGGGCCCGCCTCCGATGATGAGGACATCGGGGGTGAGGAGGGGTGTTTCAGTGGTCATCGGTTGTCCTTGTGCTGGCTGCGGCCGTCGTCGGTACGGTTTCGGGCGGGGCATCCGTCGTCGCTGGTGTGGCGGCCGTGCAGGGCGGCGACCTCCGCGCCGCAGAAGAAGCCCTGGCAGCGTCCGTTCATGGCCCGGGTGCGGCGGCGCAGTCCTTCCAGGCTGCGGGCGGGCACAGGCGCGTGGCAGGCGTCACGGATCTCGCCCTCGGTGACCCGTTCACAGAAGCAGATGATGGTGCCGTAGGCGGGGTCCGCGGCGATGCGTTCGGCGTCCTGGTAGGGACGCGGGGCCGCTTCGCCGATGTTCGGCATCCGCGGCGGATCGGGCAGGCCGCTGCGGCTGCGCAGTGCCAGGCCGGACTCCTCCAAGAGGCCGCTCACGTGTTCGGCGATGGCGATGCCGGCGGTCAGGCCGGTGGAGCGAATGCCGCCGACGAGGAGGTAGCGCTGCTCGGGGGTGACCTCGATCAGGTAGTCGGAATGGTCGATCGCGGCGCGCAGTCCGGCGTAGCTGGCGGTGACTTCTTCGGCGAGCAGGCGCGGCATGAGACGTTCGCCCTTGGTGAGGAGGAAGTCGTAGCCGTCCTCCGAGGTCGCGGTGTTGGTGCGGTCGGTGAGGTCCTCGGCGGTGGGGCCGAGCATGACGTTGCCGTAGATGGTCGGGGAGATCAGTACGCCCTTGCCGCGGGAGGAGGGTACAGGCAGGACGATCTTGTTGACCATCGGGCGCGTCAGTTTGTCGAAGACGAAAAGTTCGCCTCGGCGGGGGGTGACGGTGAAGCGGTCATGGCCGAAGAGCCGGTCGATGTGATCGGCACCGAGACCGGCGGCGTTGACGACCCAGCGGGCGCGGATATCACCGCCCGCGGTGTGCAAGGTCGACACGTCGTTGCCGACATCGACGCCGGTGACGACGTGCTTCAGGAGGATGTCGGTGCCGCGCAGCCGGGCATCGGTGGCCAGGGCGAGGTTCGTGGTCCAGGTGCAGATGATGGACTCACCGGGGACGGTGAGGCCGCCGAGGACGCCGTCGCCGAGGTGGGGCAGCGCCTCGTACACCTCGCCGGCGTCGATGACGGCGCACTGCTTGTAGCCGTTGGCCTCGGCCTTGTCCTTGAGACCGGGCAGCGCCTCCAGCTCCTCCTGGGTCCAGGCGACGAGGATGGCGCCGGTGCGCTCGACGGGGATGCCGGTGGCCTCGGCGTAGGCGCCGAGAAGGTGGTAGCCGCGTGCGACGAGCCGGGACTCCAGAGTGCCGGGTTTGGCGTCGAAACCGGTGTGGAGGATGGCGGTGTTGGCTTTGCTGGTGCCGTCGCCGACGTCGTCGCGGGCCTCGACGAGGGCGACGGAGAGCTCATGGCCGGAGAGTTCGCGGGCGATGGCGGCGCCGACGATGCCTCCGCCGATCACCGCGACGTCGTACGCGTCGGGCTGCCCGGTCTGCCCGAGGGGTTCTCGGTGGGGGGTGGCGGTCATGACTGGTCTCCCTTGCGGGCGCAGGACTGTGCGGCCTGTACCCATGTGGTGCGAAATTCCTGGGCTCGGTCCTTGGACCAGCTCGGTTCGTAGACGGTCGTCGGTCGCCAGTTGCCGACGGCCTCCTTGAGGGTGAGTGCGGGGTCGAGGGCGCAGCGGGCCAGCGCCGCGGCGCCGAGGGGGGTGGCGTGGGCGTTCGGGTAGATGTCGACGGGCAGTTGGGCGATGTCGGCCTGGGCCTGCATCAGCACGGCGGAGTTGGTTAGTCCGCCGTCGGCACGCAGTCGGCTCAGGGGACGTCCGAGGTCGCGGCCGACGAGGGCGGAGACCTCAGTGACCTGGGCGGCGATGCCTTGGAGGAGGGCGAGGACAAGGTGCTCGCGGCGGGTGGAGAGCGTCATGCCGCTGATGGCGGCGGTGGCCTCGGGCGCCCACCAGGGGGCGGCGAGTCCGGCGAAGGCGGGGACGAAGCGGACGCCCTGGCTGTCCTCGGCGGCGGCGGAGTCGATGTCGGTGACGGACGCGAGGAGGCCGAGGTCCTGAAGCCAGCGTACGGCGGAGGCGACGGTGTAGACCTGGCCGTCGACGCAGTAGCGGGTCTCGCCGCGGGCCTGCCAGGCGACGGAGGTGGTGAGGCCCGCGCTGGAGCGGAGGGCGTCGTGGCCGGTGTTGGCGAGCAGGAACGCGCCGGTGCCGTAGGTGCACTTGGCGGTGCCGGGCTCCAGGCAGGACTCGGCGACCAGGGCGGCCTGCTGGTCGACGATGAGCCCGGCGACCGGCACCTCGCGCCCGAAGGCCCGGGTGGTGCCGGCGATTTCGTCGGCGGCGACGATGCGGGGCATCGGCTCGTCGCCGAGGCCGAACAACTCGGCCAGTTCGCCGTCCCACTCGGCCCGGTCGAGGTCGAAGACGAGGGAGCGGCTGGCGGTGGAGGCGTCGGTGACGAATTCGCCGCTGAGCTGGTGGACGAGCCAGGTGTCGGTGGTGGTGACGACGCCCTCGCGGGTGAGGTTGCGGCGGACCCAGGCCATTTTGGGTGCGGAGAAGTACGGGTCGAGGACGAGCCCGGTGCGGCGGGCGATGTCCTCGCCGTGCTCGGCGAGTTCGGTGCAGATGCCCTCGGCACGCCGGTCCTGCCAGACGATGGCCGGGGACAGCGGGGTGCCGGTGTTCTCGTCCCAGGCGAGGACGGTCTCGCCCTGGTTGGCGAGGGCGACGGCGTCGATGTCGCGGCCTGCGGTGGCGACGGCCCGGCGGCCGGCGGTGAGGACGGAGTCGAGCAGTTCGTGGGGGTTCTGCTCGACCCCGCCGCCGGGCAGGTAGGTGGGGCGCACGGTCTCCTCGGCGATGGCGAGGGTGGCGCCCTGCGAGTCGACGACGATGGCCTTGGTGCCGGAGGTGCCCTGGTCGATGGCGAGGATCGTGGTCATCGGACGGTTCCTTCCGCGGCGGGGGCGTCCTGACCGGGTGCGGCACTGTCGAGGGCGCGGTCGACGTCGGCCATGTCGGGCATGGTCAGGTGGGCGCGGCCGCGGCGGGCTATCAGGCCGATGAGATAGACGGCTCCGATGGCGCAGAGGACGAGGACATAGGTCCAGGGGCCGCGGAAGGAGGCGTCGCGGAAGATGAGGAGTTCGTAGACCAGCCACACAGTGGCGAGGATAAGGACCGGGACCTCCCAGCGGCCCAGTGAGAAGCCGCGGGACGGCGGCAGGGAGCGCCGCTTGATCGCGTACATGGCCACGGTGCCGGCGTAGATGACGGCGGGCAGCAGGGTGGCGGCGGAGAACAGCTCGAACAGGGCGTCGGTGGAGCTGGAGAAGACCGCGAGGATGATCTGCGCGATGAGCATCATGAAGACGGTCGCGTTGAGCGGGGTCGAGGTGCGGGGGTGGATCTTCTTCAGCTGCGGCCAGCCGGGGAACCGTTCGTCGCGAGACATGGCGTAGACGAGGCGGGTGCCGCTGAGGGTGATGACGAGGCCGCAGGAGAAGATCGAGACGACCACCAGGACCAGCAGGATCTTGCCGACGACGGAGCCGAGGATCGCGGTGATCACGCTGGCGACGGGGGTGGCGGAGTCCGCGGCGCCGTCGACACGGCCGGCGGCGGTGATCGCGAGGAGGAAGAGAAAGCCGAGGACGCCGAGGGAGAGGACGGCCTGGACCATGGCCTTGGGGATGACGCGGGCGGGTTCCTTGGTCTCCTCGGCGAGGTTCGCCGCGGACTCGAAGCCGACGATGGTGAAGGCACCGAGCAGGAAGGCGAGGGCGAAGGGCCCTGCGTGAGTGGTGCCGCCGAGGGCGTAGTAGCCGCTCTCGGGGACGGTGCCGGTGGAGAAGAGGTTCGCGAAGTCGAGTTTGCCGGTGGAGAAGCCGACCGCGAAGAGCAGCACGGTGAGTGCGATCATGCCGATGAGCTGGACGGTGACCGCGGTGTTGTTGACGCGGTGCGTGGTGCGGGTGGAGGCGGCCACCAGCAGCGCTTGTAGGAGCATGACGACGGCGGTGATGGCCCAGGCGTTCTGGGTGGTGCCGACGTAGTGGAAGAGCTCCGGGAGGATAGTGGAGGCGATGGTGTAGTCGACGGCGACGACGACCACGCCGAGGAAGGCGAAGGAGATCCAGCCCATGATCCACCCCCAGAGGGGGCCGACAATCCGGGAGACCCACTGGTAGGAGTAGCCGCTGATCGGGATGCGCGCGGCGAGGGCCCCGAAGACCAGGGCGATGGAGAGTTGGCCGATGACTGAGATCGGCCAGGCCCAGATGCCGCGCGGACCGGAGGAGGCGAGCACTGATCCGTAGGTGGTGAAGATGCCCGTGGCGATCGAGACGAACCCGAAGGCTACGGAGAAGGAGGCGTACCAGCCCAGTTCGCGGGCCATCCCGGGTTTCGCCCCGGAGGTCGTCCCGTCGGCTGGTGTCGGATGCTGAGAACCCGTCTCCGCTTGCGCCATGACTCGTTTCCCTGCTTCAAGTGCCCCGCTGTCGCTGCGGAAGCCGGTGGATGGTGAGGGGACCGCTGGAGCTGTCGGTGCCGCCTGTTGCCGTCGGATGCCGGTGGGTACGACGCCCGGGACGTCCCCTTCTGTAGTGATACCGGAGCCTGTGGTGCGGGCGGGCCGCCGGTGGCCCTGGCGGTACCCGGAGGCCTGAGGCCGGTCGGTCACGGGACGAGGATCTATGCCCGTTTCAGTGGACTCTTGACCGCCAGTTCCTGAAAGTGTGGACCCCTGCCTGTTTTCCGTCAAGGTGCTCGCCGCCTGCGCTTCTCCTGGAAATGCGGTCGTAACCTCGGGCCGCCACCCAGGGGGGACTGCGTGAACGAGGCCGAGCGCCCTAGGCCCTGTCTTCAAAGTCCCGCCTGATCGGCGACGCCCGGCACGCACGCTCGCGGCGTTCTCGGGATCACCCCAGTACATCCAGTACTGGGGCGACCCTCCGCCTTGCGATCGCACGCACCGGACGCCTCCGAGCCCGCCCTCCGGGCGGACGGCGCTACTTTGAAGACAGGACCTAGGATGTGGTCACAGATCCACAGAAACAGTCACGGTCAATAGGAGGGACACGGCGTGCTCGCAGCGGAGCGTCACCGCAGAATCGTCGCCGAAGTCGCCCGGCTGGAGTTCGTGACGACAGACGACCTCACCACCTTGCTCAGTGTCTCGCACGAGACGGTCCGCAGGGATCTGGCCCGGCTTGAGCAGCGGGGCCAGCTCACCCGCGTCCACGGCGGCGCCACGGCCGTGCACACCTCGGTAGGGGAGGAGGCGCCGTTCACGGAGCGCCAGGACGTTTTCCTCACCGAGAAGCGGGCCATCGGCCGGGCGGCCGCCGCCCTGATCCAGCCGCACCAGACCGTGGTCATCGACGTCGGCACGACCGCCCTTGAGGTGGCGCGCGCCCTCCCGGCCGACCATGTCGGCGTCGTCGCCACGCCCTCGCTGCTCGTGGCGGGCGAGGTCAGCACGCGACCGCAGGTCGAGGTCCTGGTCAGCGGGGGCCGGCTGCGCGCGGGCGACCTGGTCTGCTCCAACGCGCAGGCGGTGGAGTTCTTCGGCAATCTGCGGGCGGACGCCGTCTTCCTGGGCTCGGGGGGCGTGGCGCCGTACGGGCTGACCGACTTCCACCTCGACGAGACGGCAACCAAGCGCGCGATGCTCGCCAACTCCTCGCACCGCTACGTCCTCGCCGACTCCAGCAAGTTCGGGCGCACGGCGGCGCATCGCGTGTGCACGCTGGACGGCTTCGACACTCTCATCACCGACCGCGCGTGCCCGCGGGAGCTGGGGGATGTGCTGGATGAGCACGGGGTGGACGTGGTGGTGGCCTGAGGAGGCGATACACCGACTCGCGCGCCCTCCGCACGGACTGCGCCAGTGACCTCCCGCTCGCCCGCGTGGCCCGCGCGACCGTCGCCGTCAACGCCTCGCGCCGTTCGGTCGCCGGACTCCCTTCAGGTTCTCGGCGCCCTCAGCCCCGCCGTCCCTGTTCAGGGGTGCTCTCACTTTCCCGGCCGCGATGGGCCCTGCTCAACGGAACGGCGAGGCTTTGCGTGAGGACGCGTCCCATGCCTCGCGCGGACCCCAGGGCGGATTCGCGGACATCCACCCACGCAGTGACTTCGCCACCTGGAGCAGGTCGGTCGCCGCGTAGTGGTTGACATCCCACGAGGCGTGGAGGGTGATCGTTATCGGTTGGCCGTTGGCTCTGCCGGGAACGGCGCCGAGGCCGAAGCGCTGTGCCTCCGTGACCAGCGCGAATCCCTGGCCGTTGGCAGCGAGCGACTGTGCGACCGAGCCTGCCGAGACCTCGCGGATCGATGGTGCGGGATCCAGTGGCGCGGCAGCGGCGATGACCGCCGTGCCGACTCCGGTGCGCGGGACAATGAGCCAGGTCTGCCGGAGAAGTTCGAGATCGCCGGACCGCGTGACACCGAAGCGGTCGTGTGCCTCGGCGGTGCCCTGCACCATGACGGGCACCTCGGCGATCGGAAGCCGGTGGCGATGTTCTGGAGGCGTCAGCGAGCTGACGGCGAGGTCGATGTTGTGGTCCAGTGCCGCGTCGACATCGTCGGCCGGGATGATGTGCAGGTCGACAATGGGAACGTCCGTCATCGCGACGAACGGTGTGAGTACGCCTTCGGCTGTGGCATGCGGGCAGGCCACCCTGAACGACGGCATCCCGCGGAACCGCGAGCGCATCACGCCCTCGGCCCGCTCGAAGCGGCCGAGGACGTCGGAGCCCAGCTCCAGCAGGGTTTCACCGGCGGCGGTAAGCGTCATCCCGGACGGGTTCCCGGCGACGGCCGGTTCGACTGGACAGGCTCTCGCGGCTCCGATGACCTGCCGGGCCTCATCGATCCGGACGAAGGCTGGATCGCCACCGCCAACCAGCGGCAGTTGCCGGACGGCGCGACAGAGCCGGCTTCTCCGGTCGGCTATGAATGGCTCGCGCCTTACCGCTATCTCCGCATCAGCGAAGAGCTGCGCCGTGATCGGAGCTGGACGACAAAGACAGCGCGAGCACTGCAGATGGATGTGGTCAGCGTGCCGGCGCAGCGCATCTGCGGCGTGCTGCGCGGCCTGCCGCTGAGCGGACTTTCCCAGCCGGCCTCGCGGGCGCTGCGCCTGCTGGCCCAGTGGGACCACCGCATGACGGAGGACTCAGCGGCGGCAGCACTGTTCGAGACCTGGTTCCGCGGACCACTGCGGCGCGCACTGCTCACTGGTGCCGTCATTGCCTGTGGTGTCGAAGCCGTGGACGAGGCCGTCGATACGCTCGACCCGACCGACAGGGAAGAAGCTGCGGGCGACCCTCAGGTCGACCTCAAGCTGTTCGATGAACTCGCCGCATCGCCTTCGCTTCTCGCCGAGGTGGTGGACGCGACTCTGACCGAGGCTGTCGACCACCTGAACCGGCAGCAAGACCAGCACTCCCCCTGGCAGTGGGGTCGGTTCCACACAATGCGCTTCACCCATCCGGCAGACGAGGCCGCGCCCGACTGGTCACTGCCGCCGGTGCCCAAGAGCGGGAGTCCGGACACGGTCGCGGTCTCGTCGCGCCGTGCCGTGCCGACGGATCGCAGACAGCTGGTGCCGGTTTCCGGTTCGTCACGGATGTCGGCGACTGGGATGACTCCTGGTTCATCAACGCGCCCGGACAGGACGGACGTCCAGGCCGGAAGCACTACCAGGACCACGTCCAACCCTGGCGCGCCGGAGAGTACCTTCCACTCGCGTACACCGAGAGCCGCATCAACGCGCTCGCCGAGTGGAGCTACACCCTCGCTCCCGGTGGCTGATGACGCACATGCGGGCAGACGGCTCGGGGCTCGCTGGTGAGGTGAGCCCGCCGTGACCCATCAGGTGGCGCGCCATGAGTACCTCAGCCGCTCAGCGATGTCCATGAGCGGCAGTCCCGCCGGCTGCTGTCAGGCCGGTGGCTCCGGTTGGGGACCGTAACCATGGTGATGCGCCTCGGGCGTGTGCTCGGCAGCGTTGCCAAGTGCTTCCTGCGCGACCCTCAGGAGGCACAGCGAGATCTCGGGAGGCAGCGCACACTCAGCGCCTGCCACCTCCGTGTGCACAGGTGCGCCGGTCGCCGTCGCGGACGCCGTCGGCCAGTGCCCGCGGCGCGTCCGCCGACGGCACCGTGTCGCTGCGCAGTGCGGCAATCCGTCCGGCGGGTCTCGGTGAGTCCTTTCACAGCGATACGCCGGGCTCGGCCCGCCGGACCCGCTCCGCTGCCTGCTGTGTGCGACGGCTCCGCCTCCAGCAGCGCGTTCGCCCTGGCAGTCCATGATGGCGATGACGGGTACGCCCGGCCCGACGCGATACGTGCCCTGAGACCGAGGAAAGACTGTGACGGCTGAGCGGAACATCCGGACCAACTTCGCCTTCTACCCGCCCGCGGAGGATGGCGGAGCCTGGCACGCCACCCTTGAGTCCCTGGAGAGGGCCTTGAGGCAGGCGTTTCCCGAACTCACCGTGGAATACCGGAAATCCGGAGTCCGCGACATGACCGTGCTCGATTTCGAGGTCGAACTGGCTCCGGACGTATGGGCGGACGGAACGGCGGCGATGCCCAGGCCCGACTACGCCTACATCACCCTCACCGATGTGGCCGCCGACGAGGCCGCCGTCTTCGCCGTATGGCTCCGCGACTCCTTCGCCCCCGCCCCGCACCTCGTACGCTTCGCCAGCAGCCTCGCCATGGCCAACGGCGAAGACACCCCGTCGCCCTTGCCGGCTACGGGCAGCACCGAAGAGATCAGGGCCGTGCTGCGTGACCACCTCGACGCCATCGACACTCCGTAGCCCGCGCCCTGGTGGCGAGGGGGGCGGGTCCCTTCGATGAGGGGGACCCGGCGGGCGCGTTTGCCTTTGGCGTTCTTGTCGGTGGGTCCGCCGGGTGCGGGGGTGGTCTGGCGGCGGACGGCCCAGATCCAGGTGTGGGTGTCGATGTCGGCGACGACGGCTTCCCCTCATCCGTGGTAGCGGCCGTGGGAGTGGTCGACGAGGGCCTGGGCGGGGCGGAGCAGGGTGGGCCAGTCGGGCACGGCGAGGGCGCGGGGGTTGTCGAGTTCGTCCTCCGCCTGTTTGTACTCGCGCTGCCGGCCGGCGCCCCGGGCGGGATTGACGGTGATCAGCCCGTCGCGGACGGCCTGTTCCATGACGCGGACGAGGACGGCGAGGCTGTTCTTGTCCGCGCGAGAATCGCTTGGCGGTGGAGGTCAGTTGCCACCACGGCCGGGGTCACCTGCGCGGTGCACGGGTAGCCCCGGCCGTGGGAGCGGGGAGTGGCTCAGCCGATGTCAGCGCCGTACACAGAGAGCGCGTCCGTCACCGGTGCGAAGAACGTCCGGCCACCGAAGGAGCAGTTGCCGCTGCCGCTGTGTTAACGCAAATAAAGGCCCGGAGTCCCCGTCGCGAACGGGCCGAGCGGCGGGTTCAGGGGCGAACGCGAGGCTCGGGTTCGCCCCTGAACCCGGTGCGGGATGGTCCGCGTTCAGCCCGTCAGTAGCGGACCGCCCCGTAGTCGATCCCTTCCTCGGGGTACGTCGCGGCACGGCGGCCGAGGCCCCTCATGCGTTCCCGCATCTCGTCGGCGGGGAGGTGGTGCAGGTCGCCGTGGCCCGGCAGGACCCACTCGAAGGTCAGCTCCTCGGCCCCGCGGGCCACCGACTCGGCGAGCGTCCTGATCGAGTCGTAGACGACGCTGTGGGCGACTTCCAGTGTCGCTTGTGAGTTTGACCAGAAGAACGCGTCGCCGGTGAAGCAGTACTTCTCGTCCGCGATGAAGAGGGTGCTGCCCGCGGTGTGCCCGGGGAAGGGGTGGGCGATGACGCCCGGGCCGATCTCTACCGGCTCGGTGCCGCGGATGACATGGTCGGCGGAGGGCAGGGAGTGCAGGTCGCCCTCGTGGATCCACAGCCGTGCGCCGAAGGCGTCGGCGTACTTGCGGGCGTGCGCGACGTGATCGAGGTGGGTGATGAGTACGTCGGTGACCTTGCCGGCCTTCTCCTCGTACCGGCGGGCGAGTGCGGGCCGCCAGCGCGGGGTGTCGATCATCATCGCGGTGCCGTCGGGGCGGCGCACGAGGTAGGAGGTGGCGCCGTACGTCTGCGGGGAGGCGTGCCCGCAGAGGAGGACGACCCCGTCCTCGTCCAGCGGTTTCGGGTACGGGTCCGAGTCGGCGTCCCACTGGTCGGCCGGCGGGTGGACGGAACGGGTCGGGCAGGCGTGCGCCGCCATGTACATCTGCTCGACGTCGGCCTCGGTCTCGGGCTGGCGGATGACGGTCGACAGACCGCCGTACTCGCCGCCCTCCTTGAAGCCGATCATGCCGGGGGCGATCTGACGGGCGATGTTGCAGTTGAGGCAGCGGTCGTCGACGGACCAGCCCTCGCTCCGCGCGGGCGCTGCCTCGGTGCCGCGCTCCGCCTCGGTGTCGTGCTCCGCCTGAGGTCCCTGCTCTGCCTGTGTGGTGCTCATGACTCCGCTTTCCTGAGTTCGGGTTGGGTTTGAGGTGGGTGTCGAAGAAGGTCTCGGTGCCTGGTCCAACTCCTTCGGCAGGAGGCCGTAGTTGGCGGAGGCGGCGTCGAAGTCGCCCTGCCCGGCGGGCATCGGGGCGCAGGGACGGCTCAGGTCGAGCGTCGCGAGGGATGCGTTGGGTTCAGGGGGTGGCACGTGGTTCTCCCGTGGGCATGGGTTCGCTGCGACAGGAAGGGCCGGGGCGGCACGGGCGAGTTGAGGGGGGCCGCGAGGCGGGGCCGCGAGGCGGCGGTCACAGATCGAGGACCAGCCGAGACCCGCGCGAGCGGGAGACGCAGATCATCATGGTCTCGTTGGACTCTCGTTCCTCCGCACTCAGGACGGAGTCACGGTGGTCGGGCTCACCGTCGAGGACCTCGGTCTCGCAGGTGCCCTCGGCGCAGGAGGAGAGTGCGGCCACGCCGGCCTCCCGTACGGCATCCAACACACTGCGTTCCGGCGGCACTTGGACGGTGATCCCGGACCGGTCGAGCACGACTTCGAAGGCGCTTCCCGAACCCGTCTCCCGCACCGGCGCCTGGGCCTGGGCCTGGGCCTGGAACCGCTCCACCTGGAGGGCCCCGGCCGGCCACTCCCGGCACTGTTCCTCGACCGCGGCCAGCAACGGCTCGGGGCCGCAGCAGTAGACCAGGGTGTCGGGGTCGGGCTCGCCGAGGTAGCCGTCGAGGTCGAGCAGACCGTGCTGGTCCTGCGGGTGTACGGCCACGGCCTCGCCGTACCCGGCCAGTTCATCGAGGAAGGCCATGGAGGAACGGCTCCGGCCGCCGTACAGCAGCCGCCACCGCGCCCCGGCGGCCTCGACCGCCGCCAGCATCGGCAGGACCGGGGTGATACCGATGCCGCCCGCCACGAACAGGTAGCGCCGGGCCGGCCGGAGGGCGAAGTTGTTGCGCGGCGCGCGTGTCCGCACCGACGCACCCACGTACAGCTTGGCGTGTACGTACGCCGAGCCGCCGCGGCTCTCCGGTGCGCGCAGTACGCCGATGCGCCAGGACGACCGGTCACCGGGGGTGCCGCACAGCGAGTAGTGGCGGACCAGGCCGTTGTCGAGCAGCAGCTCGATATGGGCACCGGGTTGCCACCGCGGGAGCGGTTCACCGTGGGGGGCGCGGAGTGTCAGGGCGGCGACGCCGTCGGCTACTTCGGTCCGTTCCGCGACGACGAGTGATATCTCGTGCCCGGGAGTGGGGTGATTGCTCAAGGTGGATTCCCGCTTTCACAGGAGACAGAGCGAGACCCGCACTACCAAAACCGGCGCACGGGCTGACGCAAGGGACGGGTCAGTTCGTGGATCGCGCGACGGAAGGCAAGGCAACGGACGACGTTTTCCAATACGAACCCTAGCGCATACGCAGCCCTATGAATTGCCGATTTGTTACCTTCGAATGCTCTCCGAGCACGAATTCCAGCCACGTTTACCCGACGCGCGGCAGCAGGTGACCGTACTGCCGGCGGACATTGCGAAGCCCCAGAAGGGGTTGAGGTGTGTTCCTGATCGCACTTGACAACGTGACTCAAACCGTGAGCACCGAAAGCCTGGAAAGGCTGTGCTCAGAATGTGAGCAAGAAATCAAGCGCTGCGGTATCTTCCGAATTCTGGATCCCGCTTTCCGGAAAGACATCGCACAGCCCGGGTGCGACCTGGACGGCGAGTCACCACCAGGTCGTGGGATAGACCTCTCGCTGGAGACGGGAGGAGACCAGCTGTACCAGGACGAGCAGTGTCGCGCCGGTGGCCAGCAGGGCCGTGAAGTGGGTGGCACGCGGCTCGGTGAGCATGATCATGACGACGGTTGCCATGGCCGGGGGGTGGGCCACCTTGAAGAGGAGGCCGAGGCCGCAGGCCGCGCCACAGGCCAGGGCGGCGGCCCAGGGGCCGTGCCAGCCGAGGGCGAGGACGGTGAAACAGACGAGGCAGGACAGCAGGTGTCCGCCGAGGACGTGGCGGGGCTGCGCGAGTGGTGAGCCGGGGGTCGCTGTGACGATCGCCGTCGTGGCCGCGAGGGGCGGTATCAGCACCGTCTGGTGGGTGAGCGTCCCGACGGCCACCAGGACGGTCAGCGCGACCGATGTGGTGACGGACGCCGACACGACCGTACGCCGGGGCGGCCTCGGCTCGCCGACCCGCCACCAACGCGCCCATCGGGCTCGGGGCATCTTCGCGGGGCGGGTGTCGTCCTCGGTTTCCCGTGTGCCGGACGGGTTGGGCGTCATGAATACGACGCCCCCGTCACGCCGCGAGGCCGACGTCCACCCAGCACCCCGGTCGCACGGCAGGCGCCGGGCGGGGTGGCGCGGTGCGTCCGCGCCGGGCGGCGGGCGGGCATGGCCTGCGCGCCGCCGAGCGGGACGTACGTCTTCAGGGCATGCGAAATCAGCACAGGACTCCTCGGAAGCGCCCCCACCTCCGGCCTACGGCGGCTCGTTGTCCGTCAAGTCGGGGAACGCTCCGACATCCTGCCCTCCTGGATCACCGGCCGTCCAAGAGCGCTTCTCGATCGGTTGATCGACGCCAACGATCAAAGGCCGCGGGCCGCGGTTCTCGACGGGGAGCCGTCGATGGGCGGGCAGCGGTCGAGAAGCATGTGGTTGCCCTGCACCGCCGCTCCGCGCGTTCGGGGACCGTCGCGTCGCGGCTCAGGCGTGGAAGCCGTTACACACGATGGACGTGTACTTCGTGGGTCCGCCTTCGACGTGGTACAGCACCACGGTCCAGTCGCCCCGGTCGTCTCCGACCGGGATCGCGTCGACGGTCCGATCGCCGAAGTGGGCCCGGAAGTCCTTGGGATAGTTGAGCTTGATGGTTCCGCCCGACGACCACTGGGAGTACAGGTCGATGGGTTTGCTGGTGAAACCGATACCCTTCCCCGCCGACCGGAGGGGGCGCCCGGTGGCGCGGTCGGTTTCGTGCGGAGGCCGTATCCCGACGGACACGTAGTACGGCGCGGGTCGCTTTCCCTCCCCGGCGGTCTTGGGGCGCAGCTCCACCGAGGCGGTGTCCGAGCCGGTGGTGTGCGAGACGGAGGACCGCAGGTCCGATGGCGGCAAGGAGTCGGCGAGACTTGCCAGGTCGCAGGCGCCGATGCCCAAGGCGGCCTGTGCCGGATCGTCCGACAGGGTCCAGCGGTCCTGCGAGACGCGGTCGTTCACGATGTGGTCCGGCGGGCGCCCCGCCGGGCCCGTGGTGGCCGGCCCGGACGCGGTGACATCGGCCGTGGGTCCCGCTTCGGAGCCCTTGCTTTCCTTGCTGTCCTCTTCGGGGAACAGCCAGATCGCGACCGGGACGAGGAGCGCCACCACCACGCACGCGGCGAGCCGGCCTCCACGACGTCCGCGCCGGGCGGGAGATGGCCGGTGATCCGGCTCGTCGTACGGGGTGGTGTCGGAGTATGCCCAGAACGCGGTACCGGCTGGCCGCGCGGGAGCGTGATTCACCGGGCCGCGATCCGCGGGCGATACGGGAGACGCCGACGTGATGGGCGTGACGGGGGTGACGGGGGTGACGGGGGTGACCGTCCCCGGTTCCCGCTCCGGCGGCGCGTGCGCACCGGACGAGTCCGGTGGGCTTTTCACGTGCCCGGACAGGGGCACGGGGTCGGTATCGCGGGCCACCGAACGGTAGTGGGCATCGGCGGCCAGCGCCGCGTCCACCGCGCATCCGGCGATCACGGCGGCCAACTCGGGCCGCTCCGCGGGGTCCTTGGCGACGCACCGCCGGATCAGCGCGGCCAGATCGTCTCGTACGCCCCTCAGATCGATGTCCTCGTGCACGGTCCGGTAGCTCACCGTCGCGGCGTTGCCCGTACCGTACGGGGGCCGGCCGGTCGCCGTGTAGGCGATCGTCGCTCCCAGCGCGAAGATGTCCGCCGCCGGGCCGACGTCGTTACGCAGAAGGACCTCGGGCGCGGTGTATCCGGGGGTCCCGGGTGCGGTTCCGTCCCGGGTGAGAATCGTCTGCTCAAGCCCCCTGGCGATACCGAAGTCGATCAGTTGCGGCCCCTGGGGCGCGAGGATGACATTCTGCGGTTTCAGGTCCCGGTGCGTGACTCCGTGGACATGCACCGCGGCCAGCCCCTCGGCGAGCGCCGCGAGCAGCCGCAGGGCACTCTCGGGCGGGAACGGGCCGCTCGCTCCCACGGCGTCGCGCAGCGTGGGTCCCGGTACGTACTCGGTGGCCAGCCAGTACGGGGACGTATCGAGTGACGCCTCGATCAACTGGGCGGTGTAGGCGCTCCGTACGGCTTCCACGGTCGCGGCTTCCCGCCGGAACCGGGCCAGCGCCTCGGGGTGATCGCTGATCTCGTCGCGGATCACCTTCACGGCCACCAGCCGTCCGCCGGGCGAACGGCCGAGGTACACCTGTCCCATGCCGCCCGCACCGAGCCGGGCGATAATCCGCCACGCGCCTATTCGCTCGGGATCCTGAAGTCGCAGCTCATCCACCGGCACGACTTTGCCACACCCCGGCATCCGGCGGACCGCGAAGAACGCACAAACGCCCAGAGGTTCGGGAGTGTTCTCGTGCGGGACGAACGCGATGGGTGCCCTCGTCGTACCTGCCGCTCATCAGCGGGGCGGCGAGTCCGTGCCAGGTGCCGGCCCGGCTCCTTCAGTCCAGTGTGATCCGGGCGGCGACCGGCAGGTGATCGCTACCGGTGGCGGGCAGGGTGCGGATGTGGCCGACGGTCCCCGAGCGGGCCATGACCTGGTCGATCCGGGCCAGCGGGAAGACGGCGGGGAAGCTGAAGGCGAAGCCACGTTCCGCCACGTTCATCCTTGAGGTCAGCGGGGCCAACCCCCGGTCGTCGACCGTGCTGTTGAGGTCGCCCAGCAGGATCACCGCTTTCAGCTCCTCGGCGGCGACAGCCTCGCCCAGCAGGCCGGCGCTCTCGTCGCGCCAGGAGGACGCGAGGCCACTCGCCCCGACGCGGACCGAGGGCAGGTGCGCGACGTACGCCGCGACCTCGCCGTGCGGTGTGTTGACCACGGTCCGCAGCGCGCGACTCCAGGTCTCCGTGATTCCCCGGGGTTTGATGTCCAACAGCCGGGTCTCGGTCAGGGGATGCTTCGACCAGAGTCCGACGGTGCCCCGGACCGCGTGGTGCGGGTAGTCCGGGGCGAGGGTCTTCTCGTAGACCGTCAGCGCGGGAGGTATCAGCTCCTCCAGTGCGATGAGATCGGGCCCGGCGTCGGCCAGGGTGCGCGCCGTGCCCGCCGGATCGGTGTTCTCGTCGCTGACGTTGTGCTGCACCACCACCAGGTCGCGCGCGCCGGATTCCGTCCCGGGCAGCAGCAGCCGGCCGAAGAGGTACGTCCAGGCAGCCACCGGTAGCAGCAGGGCCACCAGCGCGAGGGCCGAACGGCGCAGCAGTGCCAGGCCGAGCAGCACCACACCCACCAGGCCGAGCCACGGCAGGAACGCCTCCAGGGAACTGCCCAGGCGGCCAACGGAGTTGGGCACGGCCCGGTGGAACACCAGCAGCCCGGCCGTCAGCACCGCGAGCGCGGCGAGTACCCGCCCGCGCGTCCAGGCCGACCGTCGCCCCGCGTCCTTCCGCGCGTCCGTACCCGGACCCCGCCGCCCCGCCCACCGGCGCGCTGCCCTCACTGTCGACGCCCCACCGCTGTCCGTTCGCGCCCGCACCACCATGGACTCCCCTCCACTCGCCCTCACACGCCCGGACGCACCACCGGACGAATCAGTTTCCGGCTCCGCGCCCGCCCGCTGGTGCGGGGGAGGGGGAGGGGGAGGGTTAGGGGGTACGCGCACCGGCCAGTCCCAGCAGCCGCGCCAGCCGGGTGTACGAGTCGAGCAGCGCCTCGCGGTCGTAGGTACTGGTCGTGACCAGGAATTCGTCGGCCTCGGCGCGCGCCAGCAGTTTCTGGAGACCGGCCGCCACCTCGTCCGCCGTACCGTACAGGTGCCCGCGCAGCGCCTCCTCGAACAGTGTGCGCTCGCGCTCCGTCATGGCGGTGGCGAGAATCGTCTCGACCGAGGCCAGCGGCGGGAACTCCCCGTGCGTGCGGGAGTACGCCGTCGACCAGGCCTCCGGGAACAACAGCGCGCGAGCCTCCCGCGTGGTCTCCGCCACCGCGACCGTGCCGGACAGGACGACGTACGGCCGCTCGCCCCAGGCGGAGGGGCGGAAGCCCTGCCGGTACTCCTCGATGGCCCGGAGCATCGCGTCCTCACTCCGTACGGCGGCGATGACCAGCGGCAGCCCGGCCTCCGCGGCGATCCGCGCGCCCTGCCCGGTGGCCAGGACGAAGACCGGGACGCGCAGCCCCTCGGTGGGGTGGGCGTGGACCTGGGGGTGCGCGGTCCGGGTGCCGGTGAAATATCCGAGGAGTTCGGCGAGCTGCCCGGGGAAGTCGGCTGCGTCCTGCTTGTCCCGGCCGAGTGCCTTGCGTATCCCGTCGGTGAACCCCACCGACCGTCCGAGACCCATGTCGACACGGCCCGGGAAGAGGGATTCCAGCACCCCGAACTGCTCGGCGACGACGAGCGGTTGGTGGTTCGGCAGCATCACACCACCGGTCCCGACACGGATCGTCGACGTGGCGGCCGCCACGGCTGCCGCGAGCACGGTCGGAGCCGAGCCGGCGACGCCCGGCACGCTGTGGTGCTCGGATACCCAGAAGCGGTGATAGCCAAGAGCCTCGATCCGCCGGGCGAACGCCACGCTGTCGCGCAGCGCCTGTGGACCGTCCGACCCCTCCCGGATACGGGAGCGGTCCAGCACGGAGAAGGGAACAGTCGCTGCGATACTCACACCCTCTCCAACAACCGCGCCGTACGAGGATTCCCCGAGGCCGGGTCTCGCCGCCGGTTGGCCTGCTCCGGGGAGGTCGGAACCCCGTCGGCCACGCCCCGGCGGTTTTCGGCGCACCTGACTGCCGGAATCGGACGAAACTCGCCCATGGTGCGGGCCGGCCGCTATGTTGGCGGCCATGTTCCACACTTGGGGGCCGTCATGAGAAGGTTCTGGGCCGTCCTGGCCATCCTCTTCGCGGCCCTCGCCGTCGGAAGCCTTGCCGTACTGAGTGAGGGAGGCGGCAGGTCGATCGGGATCGACGACATCGCCGTCGCCGCGGTGCTCGCCACGCTGGCCTGGCTCAGCTGGAAGAGCGCCCGAGGGTGAGGCATTGGCCGGCGGAGTTCGCGTCGGCCGCCCTTCCTGTCCCGGCGGAATCGTCCGCCGTACCGATGCCGACGCCTGTGCGGAAGGGCCGCGGGGCTGTCATCGAGTGCCCCGCGACCCTTGCCGTTTCTCGCGGCCGGCGGCCAAGTCCCCGAGGCCGCCACCGGTCTGCGCCGGTTCCGCCGCTTTCCTCGGGGATCAAGACTGCTTGACGCGCGCCTCGCAGGCACGGATCAGCTCCAGGTGCTTCGCCACTACGGGGCGTGCCCCCCGGGCGGCCGTCTTGACCTCGGCGTTGCCTCCCGTGGCGACTTCGCGGTCGATCAGGGCCAGCGTCTCCTCGTGGCTCTTGGCCTCGGTGGTCAGCCACATGGTGTTGTACGCGCTCGTACCCACGTTGGCCTGCAAGGCGGTCATCGTCTTCTCCTGCGCGGCGGAGGGCGCGGCGGACAGCGGGACACGCAGCTTGCTCGCCAACGCCTTGACGCCGAGGTCCAGCTTCGTGTGGTCGCGCACCAGTATGGCGCCGACCGTCTTCACGCAAGCCGCCGTGGCGTTCTTGCGTGCGCTCTGTCCGGCCGCGATCTCGGCCAGGTTGCCCTGGTGAATCGCCTTCAGGAACGGCGCGTCATCGGCGGCCGAGGCCGCCGCGTACGCGGAAGGCGCGGATATGCCGGCCAGCGCTGCCAGCATCGTGGCAGCGGCTATGCGTCGCACAGCGATCATCTGCGTGCTCCCTTCGCCCGGTCCGGGACGCACACAGTTGGCGCCGGAGCGGTCGTTGGACGGGCACCCGAGTCGGTGCCCGGAGCCCATGCATTCCCTTGCGGAACACGCCGGTCACACAATCACTTCTCAATCACGCGAACGGCCGTCAGATCGCGGGCGCGGCAGCCGGCCGCGCCCTGGGCACGACAGGCCGCGGTGCTGGCCGGCCTCCGCGTACTGGCCGGCGCGAACGACTGGGGTGACGTCGCTAACAGAAAAGTGTTAGCGTTGATCTCGCCGGGTTGCGAGGAGCGCTACCCGGTCGAGAGAAGGAGCAGCGCCATGACCGAGCAGACCGTTTCTCCGCGCCGGGTAGCGATCGTCACCGGAGGGTCCCGCGGCATCGGCCGCGAGAGCGCCGAGCGGCTGGCCGCCGACGGATTCGCCGTCGTCCTCAACTACGCCGGCAACACCACCGAGGCCGAGGCGGCGGTCGCCGCCATCACCGCCTCCGGCGGGCAGGCGATGGCGTTCCGGGCCGACGTGGCCGACGAGACGGCCGTAGCGGCGCTCTTCGACGCGGCGGAGGACGCGTACGGCGGGATCGACGTGGTTGTGCACGCGGCGGGCGTCATGACGCTGGCGCCGCTGGCCGAGATCGACCTGGACGCCCTGGACCGTATGCACCGTACGAACATCCGCGGGACGTTCGTCGTCGACCAGCTGGCCGCGCGCAGGCTCCGGGACGGCGGGGCGATCATCAACTTCTCCAGCTCCGTCCTGGCGCTGGCACTGCCCGGCTACAGCGCCTACGCCGCCACCAAGGGCGCGGTCGAGGCCATCACCCTGATCCTCGCCCGCGAACTGCGCGGCCGGGACATCACCGTCAACGCCGTGGCCCCCGGGCCGACCGCCACCGCCCTGTTCCTGGACGGCAAGGACGAGCAGACCATCGCGAGGATGGCCGGCCAGGCACCCCTGGAGCGGCTGGGCACCCCGCAGGACATCGCCGAGGTCGTCGCCTTCCTCGCCGGTCCCGCTCGCTGGGTCAACGGACAGGTGCTGCGTGCCAACGGCGGCATCGTCTGACGCGGCGCGGGTCGGGCGTCGCGCGCCCTCCCGCCCGGCTCCCGAACCCTGCGCACCACATCAACTACCGAGGAGTTCCGCCATGGGCAAGACCATCGTGATCACGGGCGCCGGTTCCGGTTTCGGAGCGCTGGCCGCCCGCGCCCTCGCCCGGTCCGGCCACACCGTCTACGCCGCGATGCGCGACACGACCGGCCGCAACGCGGGCCGGGTCGCCGACGCCAAGGCGTACGCGGCCGAGCGTCAGGTGGACCTGCGTACCGTAGAACTCGACGTGCTCTCCCAGGAGTCCGTCGACGCGGCGGTCAACACCATCCTGGCCGAGGCCGGTTCGCTCGACGTGGTGATCCACAACGCCGGCCATATGGTGACCGGCCCCGCCGAGGCCTTCACCCCCGAGGAACTGGTGGCCGTCTACGACACGAATGTGCTGGGGACCCAGCGGGTCAACCGGGCCGCGCTGCCTCATCTCCGCGCCCAGCGGCACGGACTGGTCCTCTGGATCGGCTCCACGTCCACGCGCGGCGGCACCCCGCCCTATCTCGCGCCGTACTTCGCCGCGAAGGCGGCCATGGACTCCCTCGCGGTCTCCTACGCCGCCGAGCTGGCCCGCTTCAACATCGAGACCTCCATCGTCGTGCCGGGTTCCTTCACCTCGGGCACCAACCACTTCGCCACCGGGGGCCACCCCTCCGAGCAGACCGTCGTACCCGCCTACGAGGCCCGCTACGCCGGCCTGATGGACCAGGTCTCCCAGCGCCTGGCCGCGCTCGCCCCGGCCGAGGCCGATGTGTCCCAAGTGGCCGATGCCATCGTCGAGGTGGTCGACACGCCGCACGGCAGCCGTCCCTTCCGGGTCCATGTCGACCCCGCGAACGACGGTTCCGAGGAAGTCAGCGAGGTCGCCGACCGGATCCGCGCCGAATTCCTCACCCGCATCGGTCTGGATGATCTCCTTGCCCCTCAGGACGCCAGTCAGCTGCTGTCCGGTGAACGGCTGGACCGGCTCTCCGACGCTTCCTGAGAGAGCCGGCCCGCACGTCCCTTCCGCCCGGGGGCGGGACGGTCAGATCTGGGCGAGGCCGCCGTCGACGAAGAGTTCCGCGCCGGTGGTGAAGGAGCTCTGGTCCGAGGCGAGGAAGAGGGCCATCGCGGCGACCTCGTCCGGGCGGCCCATCCGGCCCAGCGGGATCTGGGCCGTGAAGCTGTCCTTGAACTTCTGCCGCGACTGCGCGTTGTCGCCCGCCAGTCCCTCGATGCCGGGGGTCTCGATCGGCCCCGGAGAGACGGCGTTGACCCGGATCCCGCGGTCGGCGAGCTCCGCCGCCCAGGAGCGGGCGAGGTTGCGGATGGCGGCCTTGGTGGCGCTGTACACGCTCATCGCCTCGATGCCCAGCGAGGCGTTGGTGGAGGAGAGCACGATCACGGACGCGCCGTTGGGCAGCAGCGGCAGGGCCTTCTGGACGGTGAAGATCAGCCCCTTGACGTTGATGTCGAAGGTGGTGGCGTAGTGCTCCTCGGTGATCTTTCCGAGCCGTGCGAGTTCGCCGCCGCCCGCGTTGGCCGCCACGACGTCCAGACGTTCGCTGCGGGTTTGGATCGTCTCGAAGAGGGTGTCGAGATCCCGCAGGTTCGACACATCGCTCTGTACGCCGACGGCCCGCTCCCCGATGGCTTCCACGGCGGCGTCCAGTTCGGGCTTGCGCCGTCCGGTCAGATAGACGGTGGCGCCTTCTTCGGCGAACCGGCGTGCGATGGCGAACCCGATGCCCTTCGAGCCGCCGGTCACGAGGGCCACCTTGTTTTCCAGCTGTCCCATGACATCCATCCTTGAGGTAATGGGTTTTGTTACATTAAAGGGTGCGAAAAACGATATGCACGCGCACTTGAGGTACGACGCGCCGAAAGTGCCTGCTCTAGCGGGCGGCCAGCACGTTCTGGAAGACATCGGCCAGCGTGGTGCGGGCCAGTTCATCGCGCAGGACGACATCGATTCCGTCGTACACGCTCTGCATCGTCGGCCGGATCCCGAAACCCACCGGACAGTCCAGGTTCGGTTCCGCGCGGTGCATGGCGAACAGGGGGCTGGGCTCCACGGCGTCGTAGACGTCCAGCAGTGTGATGGCTTCGAGCCCACGCGTCAGCGTCCAGCCCGCGCCCGCGCCGCGCCGGGATTCGACGATTCCGGCCTCGCGCAGCTCTCCGAGCAGGCGCCGGATGACCACGGGGTTGGTGTTCACGCTTCCCGCGATCTGCTCCGAGGTGGCGATCTCGTGCCCCTGGCGCCGGTGGAGTTCCATCCAGACCAGCGCATGGGCGGCGACCGTCAGTCTGCTGTTCGCGCTCACTCGTTCTTCACCTCCTGCCCTCCCGTAACTTCCGCTCCCCCGTTTTCCGCGCTCCTGCATTCCCGCGGCCGATAGTCGCAACGGTAAGTGTTACGACAGACCTCGTCAATCGCCCGCCTGGTCAGCGCGGGCCGTGGACATTAGGGTCGGCCGGTGTGACGGAGACCGATCTGAAACTGAGTGACGGTCGCACGCTTCATGTCTACGACACGGGCGCTGACGACTCCGACGACACCCTCGCCGTCTTCTGGCACCACGGGACGCCGAACATCGGCGCGCCGCCCGCGCCCCTCTTCCCGGCCGCGGCCCGGCTTCGTATCCGCTGGGTGTCGTACGACCGTCCCGGATACGGCGGATCGTCCCCTCATCCGGGCCGGGACGTGGCCTCGGCGGCCGGTTACGTCGCCGGTGTCGCCGACGCGCTGGGCATCGACCGGTTCGCGGTCATGGGACATTCCGGCGGCGGCCCGCATGCCCTGGCCTGCGGGGCGCTGCTGCCGGACCGCGTCCTCGGCGTCGTCAGCGTGGCCGGGCTCGCCCCGTTCGGCGCCGAAGGGCTCGACTGGTTCGCGGGCATGGCGGACTCCGGGGTGGCGTCACTGCGCGCCGCGGCCGAGGGGCGCGCGGCGAAAGAGCGACACCAGGCGTCGGGCGTCGTGTACGACCCCGAATTCACCCCGGCCGACCAGGCCGCGCTCGCCGGGGCGTGGTCATGGCTGGGAGAGGTCGTCGGTCCGGCCGTCGCGGCGGGTCCGGGCGGGCTGATCGCCGACGACCTGGCCTATGTCGCCCCGTGGGGCTTCGAGCCCGCGCGGGTCGGCGCACCCGTTCTGGTCCTGCACGGCGGCCGGGACAGGGTCGTGCCCAGCGCGCACGGCCAGTGGCTCGCGAGTCACTGCCCCTCGGCGGAACTCCGGCTGAGCCCGGACGACGGGCATATCTCGGTCCTCACCTCCGGTGAGGCCGCGCTGGAGTGGCTCAGGGCCCGCGCCGACCGGCACCTGACCCCGCGCTGAGACAACCGGCGGAGATCCCGCCCTCGCGGATCACGGTGAGAACGGCCGGTGGGCTGAGCGGGAGTCAGGCCACGTGGGTCTGGACGCCGGCCTCGCGGCCACCTGACTGAACGCGCGCACGCAGCACCCGCGACCCCGGTTCCACCGGCGCGGCCACCGCCCTGCCCAGCCGGTCCTTCGTCGCCGCCCGCCAGGGCTCCAGCGCGTCCAGCTCCCTGAGCACGGTCATCTCCGAGACTCCAAGTCGATTCACCACATGATGTGGCCGCGCGCTATGTGGATCACCTCCATTGCCTTCCGGCCGGGCGGGGCCGAAGATCCTCGGCACCGCATCCCTGGCCCCAGGGATCCCTGGAGTCACGGACCCATGGGCTCACGGTCCTCCGGGCCCCGGACCGTGGCAGCCAGGACGCTCGACAGGAGGACACCCGATGACCACAGCGCCCCCGCGCGAGCCGGCCCCACCGACCGGCAGGGAGCCCTGGCCGGCGCGCATGGCGCTGCGCTTCACCGCGTTCTCCGAGAGATGGCTGCCCGACGCGCTGGGCTTCGTGCTGGTGGGCACGTTCGCGGTCTTCGCGCTCGGCCTCGTGACCGGCGAGGACCTGTTCGGCGCCCCGTCGGATCCGGCGGCCACGACCGGCTACGGACTGGTGGACGCGTGGGGTCAGGGCTTCTGGTCCCTGATCACGTTCACGCTCCAGATGGCGATGATCATTATCGCCGGGTACGCGGTCGCGGTCTCGCCACCGGTCGGGCGGCTGATCGGCCGGCTCGCGCGGGTGCCCCGTACGCCACGCGGAGCCATCGCGTACACCGCGGCCGTCGCGATGGTGACGTCCTATCTCAACTGGGCCTTCAGCCTGATCTTCACGGCGATCCTCGCCAAGGAGATCGCACGCAGGGTTTCGGGTGTCGACTACCGGGCGCTGGGCGCGATGGCCTTCCTCGGACTCGGCACCGTATGGGCCCAGGGCCTGTCCGGGTCCGCGGCGCTCCAGGTGGCCAGCGATACGTCGAGCCCGCCCGCCGTGCAGAAGGTCATCGAGGAGGGGCGCGGCAGCGGTCTCATCCCGCTCACGGACACCATCTTCCTCTGGCAGGGCATGGTGGCCACGGCGATCGTGTTCGTCGTCGCCGTCGGTATGGCCTGGTTCCTGTCGCCGTCGCCGGAGCGCGCGAAGACCGCCGAACAGATGGGCGTCGACTTGGGTCCCAGCGTGGCGAACGAGCGTGCGGAGCCGCGCCGCGGCCGGCCCGGGGAGTGGATCGAGTACAGCCCCGTCTTCGCGATCCTGCTGTTCGCACTCGGAGTGTGGTACCTGGCACGGCACTTCGCCCGCGCGGAGGGCAGCGCCCTCAACGCCCTGGACCTGAACACCGTCAACCTCATCCTCATTCTGCTGGCGCTCATCCTGCACTGGCGTCCGGTACGACTGGCACAGGCGGTCAAGGAGGGGACTCCGGCGGCTTCCGGCGTACTGCTCCAATTCCCGCTGTACGGCGGGATATTCGGGATGATCGCCTTCACCGGGCTGAGCAAGACCATCGCCGGCTGGCTGGTCTCGGTGTCGAACGAGTTCTTCTACCCGGCCTTCATCGCCATCTACAGCTGTGTGCTCGGCGTCTTCGTCCCCAGCGGCGGCAGCAAGTGGGTCATCGAGGCGCCCTACGTCCTGGACGCGGCCAACCAACTCCAGGTGAACCAGGGCTGGGTGGTCGTGGTGTACGACCTCGGCGAGGCGAGCGCCAATCTGCTCCAGCCGTTCTGGATGCTGCCGACACTGACGATCCTCGGACTCAAGGCACGCGACATCATGGGCTACACCTTCGCGATGTTCCTGGTGTGCTTCCCGGTCGTGCTGATCCTCGTCACCCTGTTCGCCCGCACGCTCCCCTTCCCGTGAGCGGTGCGGTGGCGTCAGGTCGTGAACCCCGCGTGCACATGGTCGTGATGGGTGTTGTCGGTGAAGAACTGACCGGGGGCGCCGCCGGAGAGCTGGACCGGTCCGCCGACGTTGTACGAACCGGCCGCCGCCGCGTCCCGCATGAACGACTCGACCAGCCGGCGCGAGGTGGCCGGATCTACCACCTTGTGTCCGTCGATCTGCCAGACGTCGAACGCCCGGCCGCGCGGATGGTCACTGGGCCGGCTGGTGCCGAACACATTCAGCGGGTGGCCGGAGCGCACCACACTGATGTACATCCGGTACGTACCCGCCAGCCGCAGCAGGGCTCGCAGCGCGCTCGGGTGGACCTTCCCGCTGCGGATGTCCGCCTCGGCGGCGGGAGGCAGCAGGATCCGCGATTCGGCCAGTACCCGCCGCGCGGCATCGGGCAGCGAAGCGGCGGCGGCGCCGGGCCGCGCGGGGTGCAGCGCGGTCACGTCCCAGCGTGGCCGCGCCCGGCTCAGCCGTACGTCCACGGTCGTGCCGCCCGCGTGCCCCGGCGTCCACTGCCGGCACACCACGAGCACGCTGGCCGAGTCCGCCAGGATCCCGCCGTACTGCGCGTCGATCACCTGGAGGGCGGCCTCGGGCGCGCCGGGCAGCAGCGCGCCCGCCTGATCCACCAGCGACGGCGCGGCCCCGAGCGCGGCCACCCGCTTCTTCGCCGCCGCCGCACCGCCCTGGCCGGCGGGCCAGGCGCCGATCGCCTCCACGACCCGCACGGCACGCAGCTTCACGGCGGGATCCACATCGTCCCGGTCGGGCCGCCATGGCGTGGTCGCCGGCAACGAGGAGGACGGCGGGGGTGAACCGGACCCTGAGACCGACAGGGGCGCGGACGGAGGACCCGAGCACCCCGCCGCTCCCATCAGCACCCCGCCCGTTCCCAGCAGCAGCGCCCGCCGGCCGAGTGGCTGTCCCATGGCTCCACCTCGTTCGTGTCCCCGGCTCTCCACCTGCCCCCAGCGTGCGGGGGCGGCCACCACCTCGCATGCGGGCCGTGGCGAACGCGGACCGTGCTCCTGCCCACATCGATTCGATGCTCGATGGATCACCTGAATTGCACACTTGTGCCAGAACACGTGGATGGTTGATTGTTCTGGGCCCACTCCCGGCCGATTCTGGCCGTTTCCGACCAGGGGTGTAGGCCATGTACCGCAACAGGGTCAGGATATAGCCGTGGTGGGCAACCTTCCCGTCGTGACGACCAGCTTTGTCGGCCGGAGCAGCGAGCTGCGCTGGATCGAACGGGCACTCGCGGAGCACCAGTTGGTCACGCTCACGGGCAGTGGTGGCGTGGGCAAGAGCCGACTGGCGCTGCGTGCTGCGGAGCGGGCGGGCGGCTTGTTCCCGGATGGTGTGTGGTGGGCGGATCTGTCGCCGTTGTACGACGAGCGGCTGTTGCTGGGGACGGTATGTGACGCCGTCGGGCTCTCGGATCACTCGCTGCGGTCGCCGGTGGAGGCGTTGTGCGAGTGGCTGGCGGAGCGGCGGTTGCTGCTGGTGCTCGACTGCTGCGAACGGACGGTGGCCGCGGTCGGACACCTGGCCGGTGAGCTGATGACGGCCGCGCCCGGCCTGACCGTGCTGGCCACGAGCCGCCAGCCGCTCGGGACGAGGGGCGAGCGCTGTCTCGACGTACCGCCGCTGCCCCTGGAGGGCGATGACGAGGCGCTACGGCTCTTTCGCGACCGGGCGGCCCGTACCGCGCCCCAGGTATCGCTGGACGACCCGGCCACGGCCGCGGCGGCGGTCCGGATCTGTCATCGCCTCGAAGGCATCCCGCTGGCCGTCGAACTGGCCTGCGCTCGACTGGCGGACCACTCCGTCGAATACGTCGCGGACCTGCTGACCACCCGGCTCGATGTGCTGACCGACGACACGGTCTGGCCGCGGCGCCACCGCGCGCTGCGTACGGCGATCGGGTGGAGCCATGAGCTGTGCGCCCCTCTCGAACGTCTGCTGTGGGCCAGGCTCTCCGTCTTCCGCGGCGACATCAGGGCGGAGGACGCGCGGGCCGTGTGCGCCGGAGGCCCCCTCAGCCCCGACGCGGTCACCACCACCCTGGCGGGACTCACGGCCAAATCCGTCCTGCGCCAGGACGGCGACGACGGCCGCTACCGCATGCTCGACACCCTCCGCGAATACGGCGCCATGTGGCTGGGCGAACTGGGCGAGGAGAAGCTGCTCGCCGACCGGCACGCCGCCCACTTCGCCGAACTCGCACGCCAGGCCCACGCCGGCTGGCTCGGCCCCGAACAGGTCGCCTGGTACCGGCGCATCGCCGACACCCACGCCGATCTGTGCGCGGCCATCGACCATCTCCTCGAACACGACCCGGCACAGGGCGTGGAGATGGCGGGCCGCACCGGGCTCTTCTGGAGCTGCTGCGGCCATCTCCACCAGGCGCGCAGCTGTCTGGAACGCGCACTGCGCCGCCACCCCGCCGGAGGAGAGCACCGCACCCGCGCTCTCTGGGCCCTCGGCATCACTCTCGCACTCCAGGGCGACCATGAGGCCGCCCGCCGGGTCGGTGAGGAGTGCAGCGTCTCCGCCTGGCACGACAACGAACCGGAATCCCTGCTCTCCGCCGCCCACCTCGTCGGCTTCAACTGCCTGATGATGGGCCGCCCCCTGGCCGCGCACACCGTCTGCGACCGCGCGTTGCGCAATCTGCCGGGCGACCCGCTCGACGCCCCGTCGCAGCTGCGCTGCCGGGTGATAAGGCTCTTCGCGCTCACCGCCCTCGGCCGACTCGACGACGCGCGCGAAGAGGCCGCCGGGCTGCAACGGATCAGCCTGCGTTACGGCGAGCGCTGGGCGCGTGCCTACGCCGACCACCAACTCGCCTTCATACACCTCCTCCAGGGCCGTCCGCGCGATGCCGAGAGCCACGCGCGCGCGATGCTCGCGGGGAAGTACGAGCTGCACGACAGTCTCGGCATCGCTCTCGGTCTCGATCTGCTCGCCGGGGCGATCGCGGTCCAGGGCGACGGTGTGGAGGCGGCCCGCACGTACGGCACGGGACACGCGTACTGGCGCATGATCGGCCACCCCCACCGTGGTTCCCCCGAACTCGGCGCGCTCCGTGAGGAGTGGGAGCGGCGGGCACGGGAAGCGGCGGGCGACCCCGCCTACGAGCGGGCGTACGGCCGGGGTCTGGCCGATGACGCCAGGAGCGGGCTCGTCCGTGCGCTCCAGGGCCATCTGCCGTCGTAGGGCGCTACTTGTCAGACAGGGCCGAGTGCCCCACGCCGCAAGGTGCCGCCCCCCACGGGGACGGACCCTGAAGATGGATCACAACGTCACACAGACCGTGGCGGCATCACACCTGCCGGTTCTCGGCGCGAACCATCCACGCGTGCTTTTCGAGGGTGTCGATGATCGAGTGGAGGATGTCCGCGGTGGACGGGTCCGCCTTGTCCACGCCATCGTGCAGGCGCCGCATGGTCGCTGTCGTCGCGTACAGGCGCGTCGTGATGAGATCCACCACGGCTGCCACGCTCAGCTCGCCCTCGGGGAACTTCGGCAGGGTCGTGGTGGCCACAACGGTGTCGGAGCGTCCGTCCGGAACGGTGTGGAGGGCCCTCATGCGCTCGGCGATCTCGTCGCCCGCCTCTCGGGCGTCGTCCACGATGTTGTCCAGCTGCTTGTGCAGGTCCCGGAAGTTGTGGCCCACCAGGTTCCAGTGAGCCTGCTTGCCCTGTAGGTGCAGTTCGATGAGGTCGACAAGTATTGCCTGGAGGGCCTCCGACAACTGCCGGGACGCCGTGAAGCCCACGGCCGCGTCGTGCTCGGAGAGACGAGCAGAGGGTGAAACAGTGCGCGACGTCATGTTTCCGCTCCTTCAGAGAAACGCATTCCCCGGGACACTGAGCGCAGAGAAGGCGTGCCGTCATGTCACCTCCAGTCTCGTCGCAGACCCCCGACCTCGCAGCTCGGACCCTTTGGCACCGGCTTGACCGCTCCCTGGTCCGCCATCGGGCAGCCGACCCCGAAACCCTCGCCGACGCCCCGCCGGCCGACCTGCTCCCGGGGTGCCGGGGTGGCCGCTGTCAGGGCTGGAGCGTGGTGGACCAGGCCGCGGTGACGGCCTCGTAGGCGGTCTGTCCCGTCTCGTCCAGCGTCCGCGCCGTCCCGTCGGCCATGACGACCGCCAGCGTCCGCACCGCGAAGGTGTCCAGCTCCAGTACCGCTACCACGCGTTCGAGCTGGGAGATCAGGCAGCGTGGTGAGCGCGGCGGGTCGCCCCACTCGGCACCGGCCTGTCCGACGAGGTCCAGGAGCCCTTCGGTGCCGGGCTCCTCGTCGAGGGCGCGGTGCAGTCGGGTGAGGACTTCCCACAGCGCGTCCAGGTCACCGGAGTCCACCGCGAGGGCGTGCACGGTCGGCTGTGGGGCTCCGGTGGGGGAGAGCAGTGGTTCGAGACCGCCGCCGGCGAGTGCCGGGAGCATGGAGACGACGCGGTCGCACGCGGTCGCGGCCTCGGCGTAGGGGGCCGCGGGGAGCTCCCACGGGTCGTCGTCCAGGGCCGCGGCGGCCGCCAGATGATCGAGCAGCCGGTCCCCGACGGTCCGCAGATCGCGCAGCCAGTCCTTGTCGTCGGGCAGCACGCACCACCGTCGGCCCGGCCTCAGTGTTTTCGCGCTCTCGTTCATTCGTCCAGCGTTCCAGCACCGCGCCTCCGCCCGCAGGCACTTGCCCGCGCCTGGCGGAGAACGTACGGACGCGCCGGCGGTACGGCACGTCCTGGCCGGAGGCCCGGCGCCGGGTTCGGCGCAGGCGCCGGGCCTCCGGCCGGATCGGGGCGCGCGCCGCTCGCCCGGGGCGCGTAGCTGAGAGTTACCGCGCCGTAATGGGATCTCCCGTCCGTAATGAGCTCTCCTGTCCGTCATGGGGTCTCGCGTCGGAGGATCCGCCGCAGCGCCTGGGCCAGCACATCCCCGTGGCGGCCGGCGGGATCCGCCGGACCGCGCCACGCCACATGCCCGTCGGGCCTGATCAGCAGCGCTGCACCGGGCCGCAGACCGTACAGCCGGTCGAAGCTCTCCTGGTCGACACCGAAATGCGGTCCCGGCGCACGGAAGGTACGGAGGGGCAGCCGGAGGCTTCGGCCCGCGTCGCGCGCGGCGTCGCTCCAGGGGGCGCCGTCCGCGCCGTACAGCAGTGTCCACCGGCCCTCGAAGATCTCCAGGCTGGACATCGGGCGGGCGCCGTCGCGTACCCACAGATGCGGGGCGCGTCTGCCGACGGCGGCGGTGAAGGCGTCGGTCTCCGGCGGTCGCGCTCCCTCGTCCTCCGCCGTCTCCGTCCGCTCCTCGACCAGCGCGCCGTGCGGGTAGCGGAACCCCAAGTCCCGCTCCAGAGCTGCCAGATGGCCGCGCTGACGGGCTGTCGCGTCGCCCGGGGACGCCCCGTTCACGATGGACCGCCACACGCCGTCGAAACGCTCCGCGTTCTGCTGGCTCCACCGGGCGTTGGAGAGCGCCACCGGACGCCGCTCGGCCTCGTACGTGTCCAGCAGCCGGTCCCCGGCCAGGCCGAGGCGGACCAGCGCGAGCTTCCACAGCAGATTGTGCGCGTCCTGGACACCGGTGTTGAGCCCGAAGCCGCCGGTCGGCGGAAACACATGCGCGGCGTCCCCGGCCAGGAAGACCCGCCCGTCGCGGTAGGTGTCCGCGACCTTCGCCGCGACCTCGTAGGTGGCCGTACTGACCACCTCCACCGGAACGTCCTCGCCGACCGCGCTCCGGACCAGCTCACGCGCCTGCGGATCGGTCAGTCTGCCGGGGGTCGAGGCGTCTCTCGGCCGCATCCGGAAGGTGATCCACCGCTCCCGTCCGTCGACCGGCGCCACGGTGACGAATCCGCCGTCGGGAGCGGCCGTCAGATACTGGATCGCGCCGCGGTCCTTGGTGAGCCGGGAGATGTCGCCGTGCCAGTAGACGCTCTGCCAGTAGCCGAGCGAGTCACCGGCGAGCCCGATCCCGAGGCCGTGCCGGACGCCGCTCCCCGCTCCGTCAGCGGCGATGGCGTAGGCGGCGGTGAGGGTCCGTACCTCACCGCTCTCCGCGTCCTCGACCGTCGCGCGCACCCCGTGACGGTCCTGCCGGAGGTCCGTCACCGTACCGCCGAAGAGCGTACGGACCCCGGCGGTCCGCGCGACCCTGGCCCGCAGTATCCGCTCCAGTTCGTCCTGCGGGACCCGGCAGGGGCCGCTGGGGCTGAGTGTCCCGTCCTCGTCGCCGGCCGGGGTACGGGCGTACTCCGCGCCGCTCAGCGACCGGCAGTAGACGAAGCCGTGCCGGGGGTTCGCCGGGGCGCGCCCGCGTATCTCCCGCTCCAGGCCCCACAGCTGGAACAGCTCCATCGCACGCGTGCGCACCCCGCGGGCCTTGGGATGGGCGTACGGGACCCGATGGCGCTCCACGAGCGTGGCCGGGACGCCGAGCCGCGACGCGAGCAGCGCCGCGCTCAGGCCCACGGGACCGCCCCCGATGACGAGGACGCCCGTATGACCGTCGGGGAGGGTCATCGGACGCTCTCGTCGGCGACGGGCGTCTCCATGACGCCGAGACCGGTGATCTCCATCCGTACACTGTCCCCGCCGAACAGGAAGCGCGGCGGGTCCTGGAAGGCGCCGCACCCCGTCGTCGTACCGGTGTAGATGATGTCGCCGGGCGCGAATTCCAGGACCTTGCTGAAGTCCTCGATCAGTCCGGGGATGTCGACGATCATCTCCGCGCTCGAACCGTCCTGGCGCAGCTCACCGTTGACCCAGCAGCGCAGCCGCAGATCGTGCGGGTCGGGGATCTCGTCCTTGGTGACCAGCCAGGGTCCGAACGGCGCGCCGGTGGGGATGCCCTTCGCCCGGGTGATCTGCGAGAAGAGCGGGCTCAGTTCGATGTCCTTGAACGCCATGTCGCGCGCCGTCACATCGTTGCCGATCATGTAACCGGCGACATGGTCGTACGCCTTCTCGCGGGAGATGTGCCGGCCGCCGCGCCCGATGACGACGGCGATCTCCGTCTCGTAGTCGAGCTGGACGCTCTGCTGGGGGCGTACGAGGGTGTCGTGCGGCCCGATGACCGTGTTGGACGGCTTGAAGATCAGCAGGGGTTCGGACGGGGAGGGTGCGTTCTTCCTGCCCGCCGCCTCGTCGACATGGGACTGGTAGTTGCCGCCCGCGACGATGATCTTCTCGGGGCGGGGGACCGGCGGTCCGAGCCGGGTGGTGGTGGCGTCGACGCGTTCGACGGGGCCGGTCAGCGCCTCCTCGATGAGGGGCTGGAGGTAGTCCAGGAACGCGAGGACGCCATTGGTGTCCAGGGCGGGCAGGCCCAGTTGGGCCAGCAGGGGGGCCAGCGGTACGAGCTGGTCGTCCTCCAGCAGGACGGCGGGCTGCTCGGCGCGCGGGGGGCCGAATGTGACGATCTTCATGACAGGTCTCCTCGGTCGGTTCGGTGGGTGGGGCCGGGGCCGGGGCCGACCCGTACCGGCGCGTTCATGACGCCTCCCGCCGCGACGGGGCGCCGCCGAAGAACAGCCGCCCCATGTCCGGGTCGGCGAGCAGCGCGTCGGCCGGTCCGGTGTGCAGGACCCGGCCGCCCTCCATGACGACGGCGTCGTCGGCGAGGGTGAGGCCGAAGCGTACGTTCTGTTCGACCATGAGCACCGTCACCCCTTCCCGGTTGAGCGTGGAGATCGAATCGGCCAGCCGCGCGCACGCCTTGGGGTCGAGCCCGAGCGTCGGCTCGTCCAGCAGCACGACCTTGGGGCGCAGCATCAGCGCCCGCGCGAACTCGACGATGCGCCGCTGCCCGCCGGAGAGGGACGCGGCCCTGTCCCCGGCGCGTTCGGCGATCAGCGGGAAGACGCCGGTGATCTCCTCGTAACGGCGCCGGTTGCGCTCCCGCTCGCGGCGGTTCACATACGCGCCGAGCAGCACGTTCTCCCGTACCGTGAGGGCGGGGAACAGCCCGTGGTGCTGCGGGACCTGGACCACGCCGCGACGCAGGATCTGTGCCGGGGAGAGCCCGCCGATCTCCTCGTCGCCGAGCAGCACCCGGCCGCTTCGGGGGCGCAGCAGTCCGCTGCACGCCTTGAGCACCGTCGACTTCCCGGCACCGTTGGGGCCGACGACGCAGGTGATGGATCCTTCGGCGGCGGAGAAGTCGACCCCGCGCAGAATGTCGCCGGCCCGTCCGTAGCCGGCCACCAGGGACATGAATGTGATCACGCGGTGGCTCCCGAGATCGCCTCGTCGCCGTGCGGCCTCGCGGCGTGGTCACCGAGATAGGCGTCCAGCACGGCCGGATCCCGCTCGATCCGTCCTGGCGGACCGCTCGCGATGACCGCGCCCTGGGCGAGGACATGGATGTGGTCGCAGAGCGACAGCACGAGGGGCATGTTGTGTTCGACGATCACCACGGTCGTACCGGCCTCGTTGAGCGCCCGGACGATGCCGCTCAGCCGTTCCACGAGTGCCGGGTTGATCCCGGCGGCCGGTTCGTCCAGGAGCAGCAGTTCCGGCCGCAGCATCAGCGCCTGGGCGAGTTCGACCAGCTTCTGCTGCCCGTACGAGAGCCCACCAGCCTCGTGCTCCGCGTACGCGCCCATCCCGACGAAGTCCAGCCACTCACGGGCGAGGGCCGCGTCCGTGCCGCCGACCGCCCCGGCGCGCGGTCCGGCCGTGGAGAAGCTTCGGCTGGGGACGGCCAGATTCTCCAGAACCGTGAGCCGCGGGAAGACCCGGGTGGACTGGAAGGTACGGGCCAGCCCGGCGTGCGCGCGCCGCCAGCGGGGCAGGGTGTCGATACGGCGCGTACCGAGGTGGACGCTCCCGCTGTCGGCGCCCAGGCTTCCGTCGAGCAGATTGAACACCGTTGTCTTTCCTGAGCCGTTGGGGCCGATCAGGCCGGTGATCGAGCCCCGCTCGACGGTGAACGAGCACTGGTCGACCGCGTGCACACCGCCGAACGCCTTGTCCAGGCCGGTCACCCGCAGCAGGGGCACGCCCTCCGGCTCGGCGGGCCCCCGGGGCCGGATCCGCGCGGACGCGGGCAGCGTCTCCGGCACAGGATCCGGCCGGCTGCCCGCCCGCGCCGTGGGCCCGGTGCGCCGGAGGCGGGCGAGCAGGGCCAGCCCCTCCGTCAGCACACCCTTGGGGAAGAACAGCACGATCGCCGCGAGCAGAGCGCCGTAGATGATCAGACGCCAGGAGCCGGCGTCGGGGCCGCTCAGAGTCTGGTTGGTGAACTGGTTGAGCGGTTCCAGCAGAAAGGCGCCCAGGACCGGGCCCCACAGCGTGCCCACTCCGCCGAGATGGGCGGCGAGCACGATCTGCATGGCGATGACGATGTCGAACATCGCGGCCGGTTCGAGGAACGCGATGTAGTACCCGTAGATACCGCCCGCGATCCCGATGGGAAAGGCGGAGGCGGCGAAGGCCAGCATCTTGTAGCGGTCGGTCCGTACACCGATGCCGTCCGCCTTCGACTCGTCGTCGCGGATCGCCATCAGCCCGATGCCGAACGTGGAGCGCCGGATCGCCCAGGACCCCCACACGGTCAGCGCCAGCAGCACCAACAGCGCGTAGTAGAAAGGCCAGTTGAGATAGGCGCGGTCCCAGCCCGGCAGCGGCAGCGCGAGCCCGTGATTGCCGTTGGTCAGCGAGGACCAGTTGGAGGTCAGCAGCGACGTGAACTCCAGGAAGGCGAAGCTCACGATCACGAAAGCGATGCCGCGTGTGCGCCGGCCCGCCAGCCCGAGCAGCAGCGCGGCGCCGGCCGCGGCCACCCCGCCCACCGGGGCCGCGAGGAACGGTGAGACGCCGAAGTGGAGGGAGAGCAGGGCGGTGGTGTACGCGCCGATGCCGAGGAAGGCGCTCTGGCCCAGCGACACATAGCCCGCGTAACCCGAGATGATGTTCCAGCCGGACGCCATGACGGCCAGCAGGAACGCCATGATGGCCATGTTCTGGAGATAGGCGTTGTCGGACACCAGGGGCAGTACGGCGAGGAACACGGCGGCGAGCCCGATGGCGCTCGCCCGCAGCCGATGTCCGTTCGCCCGCGGTTCGTTCGTCCGCGGCTTGTCGAGAGGCGGCTTGTTGAGGGGCGGTTGGTTGAGAGGCGGTTCGTTGACGGGGGGTTCGTTGAGGCGCGGCCTGTTCTCCTGTGGTGGGTTCATGCGCGGCTCGTGTCCTCTCGCAGCCGGGTGCCCAGCAGTCCCTGGGGGCGAGCGACGAGCACCAGGATGATGGCCAGATAGGGGACCGCACCGGCCCAGTCGGGGGAGACATAGTCGGAGGTCAGCGACTCGGCGAGGGCGATGACCAGCGCACCGAGCACACTGCCGGGCAGGCTGCCCATACCGCCGAGCACGACGATGGCGAGCATCAGCCCGATCCAGTGGTCGGCCGAACTCGGCATGAACGGGTACAGGACGCTCAGCAGCGAGCCGCCCGCACCCGCCGCGGCCACCCCGATCGCGAAGGAAGCCGCCCAGACACCGCGTACCTCGATGCCGATCAGCCGGGCACCCTCCGCGCTTCCGGCGGTGGCCTGGATCGACCGCCCGAGCCAGGTGCGCCGCAGCAGCAGATACAGCCCGGCGAGCACCACCGCCGCGACCAGACACGCGTACACCTGCGCCTGCGGGAAGTTCAGCCCCAGCACGGAGAACGAGCGATTGGCATACCCCGGGGTCACCGAGTGCGGTTCGTTTCCCCAGATCAGCGCGATGACGCCCTTGGTGACGAGAGTGAGGCCGAAGGTGGTCACCAGCGCCATCGACGGGTCGGTGGTACGGGAGCGCTCGATGAAGACGTAGTACGTGGCCCAGCCGACGACCAGCAGGCACGGCGTGGTGATGAGCACCAGCACCAGGGGGTCGAGCCCGGTCGCGTTCCACAGGGTGTACGTCAGATAGGCGCTCAGGATGAGCATGCCGCCCTGGGCGAGGTTGACCACGCGCATGACCCCGAAGATCAGGTTCATACCGGCGGCGACCAGCGCGTACACCCCGCCCACGAGCAGCCCGAGTACGACGGCCTGGACCAGCCGCGCCATCAGGACCACTCCGGCTTGGGGTTGACGACCGAATCGACGGTCCGCTGGCTCTCCGGGGCGATGATCTGGAACTCCCCGTCCTGCCACTGCGCGAGCAGCATGTCGCCGTTGGGCACCCCGCGTTCGTCCCACTCCAGCGGGCCGACGATGGTCTGCACTGTGTGGGAGTGCAGCCAGTCGGCGAGCTTGTCCTGGTCCAGGCTGCCCACCGCCTTGACCGCCGCCTCCAGCACCTGACCGGCGGTGTAGGCGTTGGCGGCGTCATCGCTGGGCGCGGCGCCGTAGGCCGCCGTGTACTTCTCGACGAACTCGGCGTTCCCCGGGTAGCCGGCCTTGGGGCTCCAGGCGGCCGTGGTGAAGATGCCCTGGGTGTTCTTCGCCCCGATGGCCCGGGGGTACGACCCGGTGACGCTCGGGCTGTTCGTCTGGAAGAGGATCTCCGGACTGAACCGCTGCTTCTGGAGCGCCTTCACGAATCCGGCGCCGTCGCCGGTGCCGACCGCGCCATGGATGACCAGCTCGGGTTCCGCACGGGCGACGGCGCCCGCGATGGAGTCGAAGTTGACGGTCTCCGGCGCGTACTTCTCGCTGTAGACGCTCTTCACCCCGAGCTTGGTGAGCTCCTTGCGGAACTCCTCGATGACGACATCGGTGTTGGGGTCGTCCTGCGTGGGGTACGCCGCTGTCCTGGGCCGCTGGTCGGCGGGGAGCGAGGTGAGCCACGCCAGGAATTGCTCCGGAAGATCCACCGATGTGCTGGGCTGCGCGAAGAACAGATAGTCGTAGCCGCGGGTGAAGATCTCCGAGGCGCCGCCCGAGGGCTCGACATAGAGCATCTTGTTGCGCTCGGCCACCGCGGAGGCGGGCAGGTTGAGCTTCGAGGAGAAGGTGCCGAGGAGCAGATCGACCCGCTCCTGGCTGATGAGGCGGTTGTAGTTGGTGACCACGGTGTTCTGGTCGAAGCCGTCGTCAAGGACCTTGAGTTCGACCCGCCGTCCCAGCAGCCCGCCGTCCTTGTTCACCTCGTCGAGCCAGACCTTGTAACCCTCGTACGCGGGTTTGGAGGCGTCGGCGACGGGCCCGGACAGCGGGAGCGAAGCGCCGACCTTGATGGAGCCGCCGCCGTCCGCGGCCGGTCCCGAGCACGCGGTCGCCACGAGCAGCGCCGCGGCCGCCGTGCTGATCATCGCCGTGCGCCGTCGTCCGCTCCGGCCGAATCCTGGCATGACACTCACCTCGGGTTGGTGATCGTGATTGCGGTCAGGGCCCACCGGGCTGGGGGCGCGGGTGACAGGGCGTCGGAGCGCGTCCCGGAGGCTGTTGCCGGCGCATGTCCCTTGCGCCTTGAGGCTCGCTCGGAGCCCCCCGCATGCTTGATGTGCAATGTATACATTGCGTGCCGAGAGGCGGCAAGGCATCCGTCATGGATCGAGGGGAAAACGTTCTACTGGGAAGTAACCCTTTGTGTGCCCTGTGTGCCCTGTGTGCCCTGTGTGCCCTGTGTGCGCTTCGCGACGCGGCGGCCGGGCCGCCGATCGTCGGCCCGTCAGGCGCGGGTGTCCCGGTCCGGGTGGTTCTCGCCGTACATGGCCGCCGCCTCCCGTACATGCTCGGCCGCGGCGGCCTCCGCGCCCTCGGGGTCGCCGTCGATGATCGCGCGGACGATGGCCTCGTGCTGAACGGGCGTCAGATCCGCCCGCCGGCTGATGTTGCTGAGGCTGACGATGGCGAACCGGGCCCAGATACGGTCGAGCGCGTCCTCCAGCAGCGGATTGCCCGACAGCCGGGCCAGCATCATGTGGAAGTCGAGATTGGCGCGCCAGGCCCCGGGGGCGTCGCCCGCCTCGCCGCGCTCCGCCACCCGGCGGGACGCCTCCTTGAGCGCGCCGAGCTGGGCGGGCGACAGCATTCCGTCGCGCTGCGCGGCGGCGGCGAGTTTCGCGGCGAGGGCGTCCAGCGCTCCGTGGACCTGTGTCGCGTGCAGCATCTCCTGCGGGGAGAGGGAGCTGACCACCACACCCCGGCCCGTGGAGGTGACGAGGCCGTCGCTCTGCAGACGGCGCAGCGCCTCACGGACCGGGGTCCGGCTCATGCCCAGGTCGTCGCAGATGCCCAGCTCGGTGAGGCGGTCCCCGGGGTGGTAGTGCCCGGAGATCAGCCGCTCGCGCAGTCGCCGGTAGGCCAGTTCGGCCTGGTTGTGCACTCCTGGACGCTCTGCGGGACGGTCGCCGGATGAAAGCATGCTCAACGTATACATTGCATTCAGTTGGCCGTCCAATGCCGGTCGGCCCATGTGGGATGCCGGCCGGGCCATGCGCGGGAACGTGGGGGCGTCTCCGTCGGAAACGGAGACGCCCCCTGGCGCCTGGGCCGGTCAGCAGGGACCGGTCAGCAGTACTGGGCTTCCTTGCCGATGGACCGGTACATGCAGTCCGCGTTCTCCAGCAGCTGGAGTACGGCGTCGCGGTTCCGGCTCGTCTCGCGGGTGATCACCTCGTCGGGCGGATAGAAACCGCCGCCGCCCGAGGACGGATACATCTCGAAGGTGTACGCGAAGACCTTGTGCGTGCCCCACAGCCAGTCGTCGATCGACCCGTCCGTGATGTAGAGGTCGCTGGCCTGCTCGGGCGTGTAGCGATTGCTGGCGGCCATCCTCTGGCCGACGGTGGCGAAGGCGTTGCGGTCGTCCACGGTCATTCCGGTGGTGGTGTCGGCCGTGGTGTACCCGAAGGGCCAGAGCACCAGCTCGCCGTAGGTGTGGAAGTCGATCGCGGCCTTGATCTGCTGCGTACCGCCGACGACCCGGCCGCGTACGAAGTTCGCCACGACCTTCACCTCGGGCGCGGACTCGGCGGCGCTGCCCCGGTAGGTGTCCGACGAGGCGCTGCCCGAGGAGCCGCCGCAGCAGCCCCAGCGGTAGGCCCAGTTGCGGTTGAGGTCCGTACCGACCGCGGTGGAGCCCGAGTTGGGCTGCCGGTTCTTGCGCCAGCTGCGGTAGGAGCCGGTGGCGATGTCGTACTCGCCGCCGTCCGGGTTGACGTCCGGGATGATCCAGATCTCACGGCTGTTGACGAGGTCGGTGACGCGTGAGTCGGTGCCGTAGCCGGCGGTCAGCTCCTTCAGTAGATACAGCGCCATCTCGACGGTGAGATGTTCGCGCGCGTGCTGATGGTGGGTGAACAGGACCTCGGGCTCGTTCTCGTCGGTGCCGACATTGTCGCTGATCTTGATGGCCGTGATGTTCCGGCCCTGGTACGTGGTGCCGATGACCCGCTGGCTGACGATGCCCGGGTTCGCGGAGACGGCGGAGTTGATCTCGCTCGTCATCTCGGCGTAGTTGTGGTAATTCGAGTCCGCCGAGGGGAAGTCGAACGGTGTGACGGCGCCGTTCAGGGTACGGTCCGGGGCGGCGCCCAGCGGCGTCGGCGCGTAGCCGAGCGCGCGAAGCCTCTTCACCTGCGCGGGGTCGGCGGAGACGACCACGCTCTCGCTGTCGGACGCGTCGATCGTCACACCCGTCCTGGCGAGCGCGGTGCGCGTCGCGGACGTGGCGTGCATGACGATCTCGTACTGCTGGATGTCCTCGTCCTCGGCCGTGGCCCTGGCGGCGGCCGGTGAGGGTGTGGAATCGGCGCTGGTGGCCGTGGCCGTCGCCGTGGCGCCGAGGGTCAGGGTCAGCGCGACGGCCAGGGTGGCTGTCCGTCTGCGACCGGTGGAGCCGCTTCCGCGTATTCGGAGCCGCATGAAGTCTCCTGGTGTGGAGTTGTGGGGGTGAGAGCGCGCGGTATCTGCTCGGGGTCATCGTGAGGCTTTGGCATGATCGGGTCAAGAGTGCGCATGCGACGGGCAAAGGGGGCGTCACGCGTCCTGGCCGGCGTCGTACGCGCCTGGATTCCGGCGCTCGCGCCGGTCGACTCGGCGTACCGCCGGGCCCCGAGGTGGGCGGTGCCTACTCCGGTGTGCTTCCGGGACGGTCGCGGGCCGGCCGGGTGGCGATCGCTTCGGCGGGACCGTCGCCGAGCGCGAACCCGGGCAGCGGTGTGGCCGCGCCCGGTGCCGCCCGCATGCCGTCCAGGAGCAGCCGCAGATAGCGCCGCCACAGCTCGGGGTGTCCCGTATGGTCCGTGATCGCCGCGACCATCAGCTGGATCATGGGGAGATCGACGCCCTTGAAGTCCTGGCGCAGTGTGCCCTGTTCCTTCGCGCGGGCGACCAGCTGATCGACGGCGGGCTTGATCCGCTCATGGGCCCGCGCCTCGCGCTTCGGTCCCTGTCCGGTGCCGAGCATGACCTCGCGCAGTCCGCGGTCGAACGCCTGGATCTCGCAGACCTTCTCCAGGCTCGTGGCCAGCGCGTGCCAGGCGTCCGGGGCCGCGGCGGCTTCCCGGCTCAGCGCCTCGACGTTGTCGATCATGTCGTCGAAGAGCGCGTCCACCAGCTCTTCCTTGTTGGCGAAGCGCCGGTAGACGGTTCCCACGCCCACGCCGGCCCGGGCGGCGACATCGTCGAGGGTGGCCCCGGTGCCGCGCTCCCGGAACACCTCGTGAGCGGCGCTGACGATCCGCCGGCGGTTGCGCTCGGCGTCTCGCCGTAGCGGCCGGTCGGGCCGGTCCGGTTGTTTCCGCCGGACCGGTTGTTCCGGCCGTACCGGCTGTTCCCGCCGTGCTGGTGGCGCCATCTCGATTGCCCGGACTCCTGGAAGTTGTGCGGTTCTCTCCGCTTGATCCTATGCCTGAGCCATGAATCGGAGAAGCGATCTCCGCTTACTGTTATGGTGATTCGAAAGCGGAGATTGCTTCTCCACTTCATGGAGTGCGACACAGGGAGAACCATGGCCAGGCTGACCAGGGGCGCGGTGCTCGGCGGATCGATGATTCTGTGCCTTGCCCTCGCGGCATGCTCGACGGACGGCGGGAGCGGGGCGTCCGGTACGACCGGAAGCCCCACGGCCACGGCTTCGACGGCTCCGTGCCCGCGGCCCTCGGTCGCGCCGCCCTCCGGCGACACGGCCCGTACCGGCCGGCCGGGCGTCCCCCTCGCCACGTCGGTGGCGCCGGGCGACACCGGCACGAGCATGGTCATCACGGCGGGCGGGCCCCAGATCCAGTGCGGAAGGGTGGCGGTCGAGACCCGCCGCGACCTCGTCTACGCGACGCCGTCGGCGGCGGGGAAGAAGACCGAACTGAAGCTGGACATCCAGGTCCCCGCGAAGGACGGCGAGAAGCCGCTGGTTGTCTACCTCCCCGGCGGCGGGTTCGTCAGGGCGGACAAGAGCGGCGCGCCGGACCAGCGGACCTATGTGGCCGAACAGGGCTATGCGGTGGCCGCCATCGAGTACCGCACCACCGCCGACGGCGCCACCTACGAGGACGGCGTCGCGGATGTGAAGTCGGCGATCCGCTACCTCCGCGCGCACGCCGACGAGTACGGAATCGACGCGGGGAAGGTCGCGGTCTGGGGCGAGTCGGCCGGCGGGTATCTCGCCGCCATGGTCGGCACCACCCACGGCGTCGAGCGGTTCGACGTCGGTGACCATCTCGACCGGAGCAGCGAAGTCCAGGCGGTCGTCGACAAGTTCGGGCCCTCGGACCTCGCCGGGATCGGCGCCGACTTCGACACCGCCGCCCGGCGGGCGAACGTGGCCCCGGGCAACTCGACCGCCGCGTGGGTCTACGGTCCCGGCACCAAGAAGTCGGTCACGGACGACCCCGCGCCGGTCGCCCGGGCCAACCCGGCGACGTACGCCGATTCCTCGGACCCCGCGTTCCTCCTCTTCCACGGAAGCGCCGACCGTATCGTCTCGCCCGGCCAGACCCTGCTGCTGCACAACGCGCTGCGGGCCAAGGGCGTCGACAGCACCCGGTATGTACTCACCGGCGCCGACCACGGCGACTTGGCCTTCATGGGCGACGCCGAAGCCGGGCTCCCGTGGACGACCGAGCGGGTGGTGAGGACCATGGTGCGGTTCCTGGACGAGCGTTTGGGCGGCTGAGCCGGACATCGGCGCCGGTCGGGGCGGTACGGGGCCATCGCGTCCAACTGTCGTAATACGGGGCCCTGTACGTCCCCGAACGGGCGCTTCCCCGCTACGGGGTTGTTGCGCGGCCATGTCATGGCTATGACATCCCGTCAAAGCTCTTGTCGGCTGACGCTGCCTCAGCGAAGGTCTTTAGCGGGCGGCCCTCAGGAATCACGCGGTCCGCTCAACACACATACGTCACGTATGTACCCCCATGTTGCGCACGCACCCCAGCGCACCCGATGAGGAGGATCCCTCACGATGGCAGTGTTGCGTACCACCCAGACACGGATCGCCGCGGCGATCACGGCGGCAGCGGCGGCTGCGGCCATGACCGCCCTCGCCGTTCCCGCCCAGGCGGCCCCCGCCGTGGGTACGGTCGTCGGCGCCGATGCCAAGGACGCGGTGCAAGGCAGCTACATCGTCACACTCAAGAAGACCGCCGGCCTCAAGTCCGCCTCGGCCGCGGGCCGGAGTGTGGTGTCCGAGTACGGCGGGACCGTCAAGCGGACGTACACCGCGGCCCTCAACGGCTACGCGGCGGAGCTCTCGCCCGCCCAGGCGCGCAGACTCGCCGCCGACCCGGCCGTCGACAAGGTCTTCCAGGACCGCGAGGTCCACACGCTCGCCACCCAGACCAACCCGCCGTCCTGGGGCCTCGACCGGATCGACCAGGCGGCGCTGCCGCTGAACCAGAGCTACACCTACCCGGACACCGCCGGTCAGGGCACGACCGTCTATGTCATCGACACCGGCGTCCGTATCACCCACCAGGACATCGCCGGACGGGCCTCGTACGGCTACGACGCCGTCGACAACGACAGCACGGCGCAGGACGGCAACGGCCATGGCACCCATGTGGCCGCCAACGCCGCGGGCACGGCGTACGGCGTGGCCAAGAAGGCCAGGATCGTCGCCGTCCGCGTGCTCAACAACGCGGGCTCGGGCACCACGGCCCAGGTCGTGGCCGGTATCGACTGGGTCACCAACAACCACAGCGGCCCGTCGGTGGCGAACGTGTCGCTCGGCGGCGGCGCCAACGCCGCGATCGACACCGCCGTACAGAACTCCATCAACAGCGGTGTGACCTATGCGATCGCCGCCGGTAATTCCGGCGCGAACGCCCAGAACTACTCGCCGGCCCGGGTCGCGGACGCGATCACCGTCGGCGCGACGACCAGCACCGACGCCCGCGCCAGCTACTCCAACTACGGCGCACGCGTGGACCTCTTCGCTCCGGGCAGCGCCATCACCAGCGCCTGGAACACCTCGGACACGGCGACCAGCAGCATCTCCGGCACGTCGATGGCCACACCGCATGTAGCGGGCGCCGCCGCCGTCTACCTCGCGGGACACCCCACCGCGACCCCGGCCCAGGTCTCCACGGCCCTGGTGAACGGTGCCACCAACGGGGTGGTGACCAACCCCGGCACCGGCTCGCCCAACAAGCTCCTGCGGATAGTCCCGTAACCCACCGCACGAACCACGGGACGATCCACCGGACGACCCACCGAACGATCCACCGGACGATCTGAGAGCGTGACGCCCGGCGCCGACCACATGGCGCCGGGCGTTACGCCTGTCCGCCGTCGGCGCCGTCGATCGTCGGCGCCGTCGATCCCGGGGAGACGCCGGCGACCCCGGCGAAGTGCCGGTGGCCTAGGGGCAACTTCCCGGCGAATCCTGTCGGCAGGTAGTCGTTTGCATCCCGCCCGTCACGATCGTCTCACTAGGTTTCACCTGCTGCTCCACGGACCGCACGTGCGGTCCGACAGGGACGAGCGGCAGGGGTGGGGACGTGGGGATATGAGATCTGCCGACGAGAGCGGGAGATTAAGAAGCGCCGCCGGTCTGCGCTGTCAGACCGATATCGACGCGGACGGCCGCTACCGATGGCGGGTGGTGGCACAGAACGGGCGGGTGGTCGCCGTCTCGGCGCTCGCCTTCGCCTCGTACGAGCGGTGCCGCGCCGCGTTCGAGGAGGTGTGCAGGCGGCACGCGGCCCTGACCGGAGGGGTTCAGCACACGGCGGAGGCCAACGGCTGGATGTGGATCGTCCGGGACGAGAGCGGACGCCGGACCATCGTGTCCGCCCGCTCCTACGAGCGGTACTCGACCTGCCGGGTCGCGTACTCCCGATTCCGGGAGCTGCTGCGGGAGTTGGGGGAGAGCGGCGAGGTGCCCTGGAGCGGGAGTTGACGCCACGGCGGCGGGTGTACAGGGCGTGCGCCACCAGGTGCTTCGCGCGGTACGCGCACACGTTCGTCACCCGAAGTTGCCTCTAGGGGGTACCTCGTTCATATAAAGGTGCCTGCGTGTCAACCGCGCCCCGTGAGCGTCATGGGTGTGCTGAGACGAACAGGGGAGCGAACGGTCGCCGCCCACGGATCCGTTGGGCTCGCGACCGAGGGATCGGCCACCACCGACGGGCCGCGTGGGCTCTACGCCGACCCCGGGCTGCCCGACCGGATCTTCCGAGGCGTGGCCCGTGGCGGCGGCGGACTCGTGCTGGCCGTGATGCTGCTGGTGGGCGGCTTTCTGCTGTACCGCGCGTGGCAGGCGCTCGACCGGGCGGGATGGTCCTTCCTCACCACCGCGGCCTGGGAGCCGGACGCGGGCCGCTTCGGTATCGCCGCCGTCATCGTCGGCACCGTACTGATCGCGCTGGTGGCGATCGTGGTGGCGGTGCCGCTGGCGGTGTGCGGGGCGCTCTACATCTCCGAGTACGCGCCGCCCGCCATGCGCGGGACGCTGATCAGCGTGGTCGACCTGATGGCGGCCGTGCCGAGTGTCGTCTACGGACTGTGGGGGCTCTTCTTCTTCGAGGGAGCGGTGTTGCCCACCGCCCGCTGGATCGCCACCTACCTCGGCTGGTTCCCGCCGCTGGGTGTCGTCGGCGCCGATCCGCGCGATCCGCTCGCCACCGAGACCGTCTACACCTCCTCGACTCTCATCGCGGGCATCGTGGTGGCGCTGATGGTCGCGCCGATCATCTGCTCGGTGATGCGCGAGGTCTTCACCCAGGCCCCGGCCGGTGAGCGCGAGGGCGCCTACGCGCTCGGCGCCACCCGCTGGGGGATGATCCGCAGCGTCGTCCTGCCGTTCGGCAAGGGCGGCATGATCGGCGGCACCATGCTCGGACTCGGCCGCGCCCTGGGCGAGACCATCGCCGTCTACCTGATCATCTCGCCGGTCTTCCAGATCCAGTGGCATGTCATCCAGAGCGGCACCAGCTCCGTCTCCTCGCTGATCGCGCTGCGGTACGGGGAGGCCAGCCCGTTCGGGATGTCCGCGCTGATGGCGGCCGGTCTCGCGCTCTTCGTGATGACCCTCATCGTCAACTTCGTCGCCTCGTCCATCGTCGCGCGCAGCCGCTCCGGCGCGGCCAGCGATGCCTAGGCCCTGTCCGGTGCCCAGCCCCTGCCGGGTGCCTGAGCCCTCTCCGATGTCCAGACCCTGTCCTAAGGGGACCCGCCCGTCATGACCCTCGCACCCGAGTCGCCACCGTCCCTCGCGAAGGAACGGCGTACCGTCCTGCCCGCGAGCGGGCCGCGGCCCGTGGAGCCGGCCGGGGAGCAGCGGCGCTCCCTGGCGCTGAGGCGTGCCACCGACACCTACGCGCTGCTCGGCTCCGGCGCCGCGGCCGTCGGTCTGACCGCGCTGCTCTTCGTATGGCTGCTGCCCTTCAACGGGGTGATCGGCTTCCTGGTCATCGCGTACGCGTTCTTCCTCGGCCTCTACGCGCTGCTGGTCTCCCTCGACGAGGACGGGCCCACCGTCCGCGACCGGCTCGCCGGGGTCATCGTCCGTTCGGTGGGCCTGGTCATGGTCGTCGCCCTGGCGTTCGTGATCGTCTACACGCTGTGGGAGGGCCGCAAGGCGCTGCCCCATCTGAACTTCTTCACCGAGGACATGACGCTCGCGGGCCCCCTCGACCCGCTGAGCGCCGGCGGCATCCTGCACGCCATCGTCGGCACCCTGGAGCAGATCCTCATCGCGCTGGTCCTCACCGTGCCCGCCGGACTGGTCTGCGCGGTCTTCCTCAATGAGGTGCCCGGCCGGTTCGCGCGGTTCGTCCGTACCATCGTCGAGGCCATGACGGCGCTGCCGTCCATCGTCGCCGGCCTGTTCATCTACGCGACCGCGATCCTCGCCCTGGGCACCGGGAAGTCGGGCTTCGCCGCGTCCCTGGCGCTCGGTGTGATGATGCTGCCGATCATCATCCGGGCCGCCGATGTGGTGATCCGGCTGGTGCCCGGCTCGCTGCGCGAGGCGTCGTACGCGCTGGGGACCTCGCGCTGGCGCACCGCCTGGCATGTGGTGCTGCCCACCGCCCGCTCCGGGCTGACCACTTCGGTGATCCTCGGCACCGCGCGCGGGGTGGGCGAGACCTCCCCGGTGCTGCTGACCGCCGGTTTCACCGCGGAGATGAACGCCGATCCGTTCAACGGGCCTCAGGTCTCGCTGCCGCTCGCCACCTTCGAGTTCGTCAAGTCGCCCGAACCCGCCATGATCGCGCGCGGGTTCGGCACCGCGGCGACCCTGATGGCGCTGGTGCTGCTGCTGTTCGTCCTCGCCCGGCTCATCGGCGGACGCGCACCGGGCAAATTGACGCGCCGTCAGACGCACCGCAGGGTGCTCGCCTCGCGCCGCGACGCCGAGCGCTTCGCGAGCCGTGCCCACACCGGCGCACAGGGCCCCGGGGCCGCCGTCACCTCGTCCGCACCGACTTCCTCCGTACCCGCCGTCAAGCCCAACAGGAGTACCCCGTGAGACCCGCGACCGTCTCCCGACTGGCCATGGGGCTGGCCGCGCTGCTCTGCGCGCTGCTCGCCGTCGGCCCGCCGCCCGCCTGGGCGGTGACCTATCCGAAGATCAACGGTGCGGGCTCCACCTGGAGTTCCAACGCACTGGACCAGTGGCGCCGCAATGTCGCCTCCAACTTCGGTATGACCGTCAACTTCGCGGCGACCGGATCCTCCAACGGCCGGGAGCAGTTCAGAAACGGCTCCGTCGACTTCGGTGTCTCCGAGATCCCGTACGGTCTCAAGGAGGGCGGGGTCACCGACGCCCCGCCCAAGCGCGGCTACGCCTATATGCCGATCGTGGCCGGTGGAACGGCCTTCATGTACAACCTGAAGATCGGCGGCAAGCGGGTCACCAACCTGCGGCTCTCCGGTGATGTCCTCGCCAAGATCTTCACCTCCAGGATCACCATGTGGAACGCGGCGGAGATCAGGGCCGACAACCCGGGCCTCACTCTCCCCGCCCGCCGGATCGTGCCGGTCGTACGCTCCGACGGCTCCGGTACGACGGCGCAGCTGACCACCTGGCTGTCCAAGGAGCACCCCGCCGCCTGGAACGACTACTGCGCCCGCGCCGGACGCGCCACCCCGTGCGGTCTCACCTCGTACTTCCCGGTGGTGCCCGGCACCTCCACGATCGCCAAGTCCGGATCGCTCGGTGTCTCCGGCTATGTGAAGCAGGGCCAGGCCGAGGGCGCCATCACCTACGTCGAGTACTCGTACGCCATCTCCACCGGTTTCCCGGTGGCGAAGATGCTCAACGCGTCCAAGTTCTATGTGGAACCCACCGCGTCCAGCGTCGCCGTGGGGCTGCTCGGCGCGCGGATCAACCCGGACAAGAACTCCACGAACTATCTGACCCAGATCCTGGACGGCGTCTACGGCTCCGGCGACCGTAGGGCCTATCCGCTCTCCAGCTACAGCTACATGATCATCCCCACCTCGCTGACGGGCGAGCAGAACCCGATGACCAAGGAGAAGGGCCTCTCGCTGGGCACCTTCGCCAACTACTTCCTCTGCGACGGTCAGCAGATCGCCGAGGAGCTGGGGTACTCCCCGCTGCCCAAGAACCTCGTCCAGGCGGGCTTCGAACAGGTACGGCGTATCCCCGGCGCGCCCACGGACAAGATCAATATCAACTCCTGCCGCAATCCCACCTTCTCCTCGGACGGGACCAACACCCTCGCCAAGAACGCGCCGCAGCCGAAAGCCTGCGACGAGAAGGGCCCGACCCAGTGCTCCGACGGCACGGCGGGCGCCAAGAAGCAGCCGACCCCGGTGAAGCCCTCGGCCCAGGGCTCCAACGGCGGTTCGGGCAGCGGTGGTTCGGGAGGTACGGGCGGCTCCGGCGGTACGGGCGGCACCACCGCGGGCACCGGCGGATCAGGGGGCACCGGGAGCACCGGCGGCTCCACGGGCGGCACCTCGGGCTCCCCGGAGTCGGCGGCCGCGGCCGGCGCGTCCGGCGGGGTCATCGACCCCGATACGGGCGAGCTGATCAGCGGGGACGGATCCGGCGGCGGCGACTCCTCGGTGGTCGGGAATCCGGTCACCCTCGCCTCCAACGAGGCGACGGGGCTGCGCGGCGCGCTGATGGCGCTCTCCGCGCTGCTCCTCGTCGGTGTGGTCATCGGCCCACCGCTCACCGCACGCGCGCTCGCCGCACGGGCCCGCCGCCGGGAGGGATCGGTATGACGGCCCGTCAATTCAGCCCGAAAGAGGGCGGATCCAGACTCTCCCGGCGTGTGAGGGTCGGTGTCGGGGCGCTCTTCGCCGCCCTGGTCGTCGCGCTCGTACCGCTGCCCCCGGGCAGTGACCGGGCCCAGGCGGCGGAGCAGGGGAGCGGTACGAAGGCGACGTCGGACTCCGCGATGACGCTGACCGGCAAGAAGGGACCGTACGACGACTTCTCCGGCCTCAAGGTGACCGTCCACCAGACGAAGAACCTGCGGGCCCAGGGGGTCGATGTGACCTGGGAGGGCCCCGCCGTGCCGACCGCGGACGGCTACCGGAACTTCCTCCAGATCATGCAGTGCTGGGGAGATGATCCGGCGGGCCCGGACCGGGAGCAGTGCGAGTTCGGGGGAAACAACGCAGGCACCCACTGGATGAGCCAGCGCACCCTGCCGAAGGGCACGGACCCACTGGAGAAGGAGTACGCGGACGCCGGCGACAACAACCCGTTCGTTCCGTTCCAGCCGTTGCGGGGCGATCCGACCGACTCGCCGTCCGACGCCACCTACTTCAGCAAGAACGACACCAACGCCCAGCCGTGGCTGAGGACACGGAGCGACGGCACCGGCGAGGCGGTCGTCGAGGTGAAGTCGGCGATCGAGGCCCCCTACCTGGGCTGCGGCGACGTCGGCGGCGCGGGCGGAGCGGGGAAGCCCCGGAAGTGCTGGCTGGTCGTCGTCCCCCGTGGCGAGCATGACCCGGACGGCACCGTCAACGCCGGCGACGGTGTGCGCACCTCCCCGCTCAGCCAGTTCAACTGGGACCAACGACTCGTCTTTCCCATGGAGTTCGGCGCGGTCGGCAACACCTGCCCGGCGGACAAGGCCGAGCGACGCGTCATCGGTTCCGAGCTGCTGACCGACGCCATCACCTCGTGGCAGGCCACGCTGTGCGCGGGCGCCGACGCTCGCTTCACCTACAGCCAGGCCGGCGAGGACTACGCGCGTCGCCTCATCGAGAACCCCACATCGACGTCGCCCGGGATGGGTGTCACCGTGGCCCCCATCGAGGAGGCCACGGGTGTGGTGTACGCGCCGGTCGCGATCAGCGCGCTCACGGTCGGCTTCTTCTGGGAGGACGCGGAGGCAGGCCAGGTGCGCGACCTGAAACTCAGCGCCCGGCTGCTCGCCAAACTGGTGACCGGCTCCTACCCCTATGACATCCGGCAGGTCGGCTTTCAGTATCCGGTCCCGGATCATCTGAAGGGGAACGCGCAATCCATTGTCGTCGACCCGGAATTCATCAAACTGAATCCCTATTTCGACCGTCCGACACAGCCCCAGCTCGGTCCGGGCGGAATACTCCTCCAGGCCGGTAATTCGGATGTCAACAGCCTGCTCTGGCGCTATCTCCAGTCGAACGCGGAGGTGCGGGACTTCCTGCGGGGCAAGCCGGATCCGTGGGGGATGAAGGTGAACCCCTTCTACCGGGCGCTGGGCCTGGACACGGAAGCACCGCTCGACTTCCCGAAGGCCGACACGACCGAGACGCGCATGACACTGCCCGACAACGGCGTCGAACGCACCATCGCGTACGGCCAGCTGGAGAAGTCCCCGTACTCCAATGACATGCACGACGGCGCGCTGCGCGTGAGGCGCGGTGCCACCGGAGCCACGTTCCTCGCCTCGCTCGACCCGGGCTCCCCGCAGGGCATCAAACTGGTGCCCTCGGACAGCACCCCCGGTACCCGTCGGGCGTACGGCGTCGTCGACGCGGCGTCCGCCTCCCGCTACGAACTCGACATCGCCGCGCTCCCGAACGCCGACGGTGTCTACGTACGGCCGACCGCCGACTCGATGCTCAAGGCCGTCGCCCGTATGCCCGACTCGGCCGTCAAGGGGGTGAAGGCGCCGACCCCGGCCACCGCGAAGAGCGGTGCGTATCCGCTGACGGCGGTCGCCTACGCCATGGCCCCGGTCGACCAGCCCGCGGACGCGCGTCAGGACTACGCGCGACTCATCCGGTACGCGGCGGGCGACGGACAGACCCAGGGCCTGACGCCCGGTGAACTGCCGCCCGGATACGTGCCGATGCCCAAGGCGCTGCGTGACCAGGCGCTTTCCGCCGCTGACCAGTTGGTACGCGGCAAGGTGGCCGATCCCGCCACCACCCCGCCGGCCGATGGCGGGTCGGTCGGTGGCGCGGCCGGCGGCGGGTCCATCGGCGGTGGTGACGGTGGAACGGCCGGCGCGGGAGCCGGCGGAACGGCCGGTGCAGGTGCCGAGGCCGGGGGAGCCACCGGCGGCGACGGAGCGGGCGCCCCCGAGACCTCCGCCTCACCGGGCGCGGCGGCCGGCGCTCCCGGCCCAGCGGAGAAGAGCGAGCTCGCCTCCGGCGGGCTCACCCCCGGCGAGGTGCTGGGCGTCGTGCGCTGGGTGCTGCTCAGTGTTCTGGTGGTCGGTGGTGTGGCCGCGCTGGCCGGTCCCGTCATGCTGCGGCTCTCGGCGCGCAGGGCGGCGACGGCGGCGGGCGGTCCGGGGTGACATAGGAGGAGCGAGCGTCCGATCCAGGGGATCACCCCGGAGCGGCCCAGCGCCCTCCGGGAATTCTCCATAACCAATGGTGAGTTCTCCAGGTGTCTCCTAGGAAATACCCCCGTAACCTTTTCATCCGGCGGAGTTGGTGGTCTTGGACTGTGCATATGCGGAAATGTTCACGGCGTCGGCCGACGGGCCGGCGGAACGAAATCCGGATTCTTCTTGACAGTCCATTCCTCGAAATCCGTATTCACGGAGGAGAACAGAAGTGAACGTCAAGTCCCGTGCTCGCCTGGGCGCCGTTGTCGGTGCCGCCGCACTCGGTGTGGGCCTGCTGGCCCCCGTAGCCTCCGCCGACCCGGCGGTCGGTGAGTACCGTCAGCTCGCCGGCGTGGGCTCCGACACCACGCAGGACGTCCTCAACCGCCTCGGCGCGGTCATCCCGGACCCCGACGGGGTCCCGGACGGTCAGCTCATCGCGTCCTACAACGCGACGGGTACCGCCACCATCAAGACCCGCGCCACCGGCTGTGTCATCAACCGGCCCAACGGTTCCTCGGCCGGTATCGACGCCCTGCGCAACGCGGTCCTCAACAACACCGGTTGCCTCGACTTCGCCCGTTCCTCCCGGGGCCCGGCGGACACGACGACCACCAAGCTGACCTGGATTCCGTTCGCCAAGGACGCGGTGACCATCGCGGTCCGCTCGGACAGCGCGCTCAACAACAACCTGGACCTGACCACCGCCAACCTGCGTGACATCTACACCTGCGTGAAGACCACGCACAACGGTGTCGCCCTGACCCCGCTGCTGCCGCAGTCGGGCTCGGGCACGCGGTCCTTCTTCCTGGAGAAGATCGGGGTCACCGAGGCCCAGATCGGCACCTGCGTCAACGGCACCGTCCAGGAGCACGACGGCACCGCGCTGGACAGCGCCGGTGACATCGCCCCGTACTCCGTGGCCCAGTACATCGCCCAGACCAACGGTGTGGTGACGGACCGTCACGGCGCCACCGTCCTGGGCAAGGTGAACACCGTGGCGCCGCGCAACGCGGACGGCACGCTGAACGTCAACTTCCCCTACAACCGTGACGTCTACAACGTCGTCCCGACCCCCAAGATCACCGGATCCACCGCTGACGCCAACGTCGTCAGCGCGTTCGTCGGCACCGCCTCCAAGGTCTGTGGCCAGCCGTCGCACATCACGGCCTTCGGCTTCGGCTCGATCGGCACCGCCTGCGGCGCCACCACCCTGAAGGGCGAGCGCTGATCAGCGTTCCTTCCCACCACGCCAAGGCCGGGCACCCTCCAGGTGCCCGGCCCCACGGCGTGTCCCGTTTCCGTTCCATTACCGGCTGACATCGATACCGACGTCACCACCGACACCGACACCGACATCGACCGCGGCACCAACCGCGACACCGACACCCTGTGGGGGACCCGACCATGACACGCCTCGCGCGAGCGAGATCACTCCCGGCGCTGCTGCTGTGCTGCGCTCTGATCATGGGTGCGGCCGCCGCCGTGCTCGGCGCCGCGGCCACCGCGAACGCGGCCGGCCGTCTCGGCGATCTGACCCTCAGCAGTACTACTGGCAGCACCACGGACGATCCGCTCGTCCCCCGGGTCAGCACGGACACAGCGTGCCCGCAGGGGCAGGGCGGCGCGGTGCGGCTCACCGTGCTCCATCCGACGGACGGTACGAGCGCCCGCCTGGGCCAGGCGACGACGGGACCGTACGACGCCGGGCCCATTGACACCGAGATGCCGCAGGAATTCTTCCCCTTCTCCGACATCCTCGCCGGGTGGTTCGGAAACGAGTCCCACGACGGTACGTACGAATTGCGGCTCGACTGTGTCAACGTCCTGGACCCGAACCTGCCTGCCGCTTTCTTCACCACGAACATCGAGGTCACGGGCGACTCATGGGCGCTGGCCGTGGCCGAGACGACCAGCCTGGAGCTGACGGCCGCTCCGGAGAACCACCCCGAGGTGGGCAGCGAGGTGACGGTCACGGTGAAGGTGACCCCCGAGGCGGCGGCCGGCGAGGTGACACTGACCTCGGAGCGCGCCAATGAGGAGCCGGTCGCACTCGGCGCGAAGGCGGTCGAGAACGGCACCGCCGTCTTCACGACGAAGGAGCTGCCCGAGGGCGTGCAGAACATCCGCGCACAGTTCACCCCCGCGGATCCCGACGCGTACGCCGGTTCGAGCAATGCGATCAGTGCCTATACGGCCGACCCGGCCGGCACCCCGAGCGGCTCTCCGACGCCCACCGGGTCCGATCAGCCGACCGACGGACCCAGCGTGCCCGCCGACATCGACGCGTTGGACGCGGACGGCAAGCTGCTCGAACCGAACCCGAACCTGGAAGCGGGCCAGCGGGTGACGCTCATCGCCCGCGGCTATTCCAAGGACGCGACGGTGAAGGTCACCCTCGCCGAGGGCGACGCGACCTTCGAGGACGCCAAGGCTGACGCGGACGGCATCGTCCAGGACTACCCGTTCACCGTCCCGGCGGAGATCGCGGACGGCGATCATGTGCTGAACCTCGCCGAGGACAAGGAGGGCGGCCACAGCCTCGACTTCACGTTCACCACGGGCGAGGTGACGGAGCCCACCCCCGAGCCCAGCGACTCCGCGAGCGCGGACGGCGGCGCGGCGGCGGGCACCTCCGGTGGTGACACGGGCGGTGACACGGGCGGTGACTCCGGCGCGGCCGGTGGCAGCGGGGGCGACGGCAGCGGTGGGGGCGGCTCCCTCGCCTCGACCGGCACCGGCGTCGCCTCGATCGCCCTGGCCTCCCTGGCGCTGTGCTGCGTGGGCGCCGCGTTCGTGATCGGCGTGCGCCGCAGGGGCCTGATGACCTTCGCCACGCCTTCGGGCACGGCGGGCGACTGACACGGAACGGGTCCCGAGGTACGCCGGTTCCCGGAGGCAGGCCCTGTGTCCGCCTCCGGGCCCCGCGCCCGTACCGACACCCACCCCCGTACTCGTGCCCGTTCACCCGCCACCGCCACTCTCACCCCACCGGCGACCCCGACCCCCGACCCAGCCAGCGAGGAGCGCAGCCACCGTGGCCGTTCTGACACCGCCGCCGTCCGCCACCGCCCCGCCGGACGCCCCCTCACCACCCGCCGGATCCGCGTCCCGCGACGAGCCCGCGGGGCGCGGGGGAGCCCCGGGGAGCCCCGCCCGCCCGGGTCTGGCGCTGGCCGGGGCCGCGCTGTGCGTGCTCGCCGCCGTACTGCTCGGCTTCGCCGCGAACCTCACCGTCGTCGGGCACCTTCAGCACGCGCGCGACCAGCAGGTCTCCTACGACGAACTGCGCAAGCAACTCGCCGAGGGCACCGCGCCGGTGGGCCCGCTCGACACCAACGGCAGGCAACTCGCCCTGGGCGCCCCCGTCGCGCTGCTGGACATCCCCGCCCTCGGTGTCCACGAGGTCGTCGGCGAGGGCACCACCTCCGCCGTGCTGATGTCCGGCCCCGGGCACCGCCGCGACACCGCACTGCCCGGCCAGTCGGGCACCGCCGTGATCATGGGCAGGCAGTGGGGATACGGCAGCCCGTTCTCCCACCTCGACCGGCTCCCGGACAACGCCACGATCACCCTGATGACAGGCCAGGGCAAGGCCGAGTACCGGGTCACCGGCATCCGCCGCGCGGGCGATGAACTGCCCACGCCCAGCGGCGGTCAGAACGAGGGCCGGCTCACCCTCATCACCGCCACCGGCGCTCCGTACACCCCCTCGGGGGTGCTGCGGGTGGACGCCGAACTGACCTCGCCCGTACAGCCGAGCCCACCGCGCGAGCGCCGCTCCGGATGGATCGGCCCCGCGGAAGAGGCGCTCAAGGGCGACGGCGGCGCCTGGCTCGCCGTCTTCCTGTGGACCCAGGCACTCTTCCTCGCCGCGCTCCTCGCGGCCTGGGCACACCGGGTGTGGGGCCGCTGGCAGGCCTGGATCTGCGCCGTGCCCGTCCTCGCCGTACTGGGCCTCGCCGTTTCCGGCGCCGCCACCCGCCTTCTGCCGAACCTGCTCTGAAAGAAAGTGAGTTGCCCCACCATGACGGTGACGCCGCCCCATCTCGCCGACACCCTCGTCCAGCCCGCGGTGGGCTCCGGCACCGCCGCCTCGCTGCGGGCCGACGCCGTCTCCGCGTGGTTCGGTGACCACAAGGTGCTCGACCAGGTCTCGCTGACCATGCCCGCGCACGAGGTCACCGCGCTGATCGGCCCCTCGGGCTGCGGCAAGTCGACCTTCCTGCGCATCCTCAACCGTATGCACGAACTGATCCCGACCGCCGCTCTCGCCGGACGCGTGCTGCTCGACGGGGGAGACATCTACGACCGAGGACGGCGCATCACCCATGCCCGCCGGCAGATCGGCATGGTCTTCCAGAAGCCCAACCCGTTTCCCGCCATGTCGCTGTACGACAACGTCCTGGCCGGGCTGAAGCTCAATGGCATCAAGGCGGGCCGCGACAGCAAGGACGACCTCGTCGAGGAGTGTCTTACCAAGGCCGGGCTCTGGCGCGAGGTGAAGGACCGGCTGCGGCAGCCGGGCGGCGCGCTCTCCGGCGGCCAGCAGCAGCGGCTGTGCATCGCACGGTCGCTGGCGGTACGGCCGCGAGTGCTGCTGATGGACGAGCCGTGCTCGGCGCTCGACCCGACCTCGACGCGGCGCATCGAGGAAACGATCGCCGAACTGAAGACGGAGGTGACGATCGTCATCGTCACGCACAATATGCAGCAGGCCGCACGGGTCTCCGACTCCTGCGCCTTCTTCCTCGCGGAGCAGGGGACACCCGGGGTGATCGTCGAACACGGCGACACGGACGCGATGTTCAACGCGCCCCGGGACACCAGGACCGCCGACTACGTCAACGGCCGGTTCGGCTGAGTGGGCCCGGACTGTCCTCACATGGCTGAGAGTTGATCCACTTCCGGTCTTCGCCGGTCCTGGCTGTGGCAGGGTGTGAGCCCACCGCACTGGAGGCCGATGGTGACGTTTGAGATTGTGACCGCGAACGCCGACTACATCGAACAGCTCGGTACATGGGCGGACGAGGAGGGCTGGAATCCGGGGAAGTCCGACAGGCACTCCTTCTTCCCGACCGATCCGGGCGGCTTTATCTTCGGGCGACTGAACGGTGAGGCCGTCGCGTCCGTTTCCGCCGTGCGCTACGGCACCGATTTCGGGTTCATCGGCTTCTATATCGCCCGTCCCGCCGTACGCGGACAGGGATACGGAATTCAGCTCTGGCGGGCGGCCATGGCGCGGCTGACCGGCCGGAACGTAGGGCTTGACGGGGTGATCGAACAGCAGGAGAACTACCGCAAGTCCGGCTTCCGCAAGGCCTGGAACAATGTCCGTTACGAAGGCGTCCCGGCGGCCATCGGTATTCCCGACGACATCACGCTGATCGACGCCCGCAAGGTCTCCTTCGATCAACTCGCCGCCTATGACCGGCGGTTCTTCCCGGCGGAGCGCGACGCCTTCCTCGCCTCGTGGATCGGGCTGCCCGACCGTACGAGCCTCGCCGCCGTGCACGACGGCGAACTGCGCGGCTTCGCGGCCATCCGCCCCTGCAGCGGAGCCTCGCGCGTCGGGCCGCTCTACGCCTCGTCCCCGGAGGTCGCCGCCGCGCTGCTGAGCGGACTGGCGGCGACCGTCCCCGGGGCACCCGTGGCGATCGACATCCCGGATATCAACGCGCCGTCCGTACGTCTCGCGGAAGAGCTCGGACTGGCGCCCTCCTTCGAGGCCGCTCGTATGTACACCGGTCCGGTCCCGGAAATGGATCTACCGGGAATGTACGCCGTCACCAGTCTTGAGCTCGGGTAATTCCCGGACGCTGGCCTCATCGCCGAACCGGTATTAGATTGGTTGAAGTCAAGCAAGTAAATCCGTTGATCAAGATCTGTTGATCAAGCAAAGCCGTCGATCATGGGCGACGGGAGTGATGCCCAGTGCGGTGGACAGTCGCCAAAACGGCCGGTTCACGGCCCGACGCCGAAACCGACACCGGTCGTGAGCCGGGACCGCACTACAAGTGGATCGCCCTGTCCAACACCACGCTCGGCGTTCTGATCGCGACGATCAATATGTCGATCCTGCTGATCGCGCTTCCCGATATCTTCCGCGGAATCGGCGTGGATCCGCTCCAGCCCGGCAATACCAGTCTGCTGCTGTGGCTGATCATGAGCTATCTGGTGGTCACCGCCGTGCTGGTGGTCAGCTTCGGACGGCTCGGCGACATGTACGGCCGGGTCCGTATGTACAACCTGGGGTTCGCGGTCTTCACCGTGTTCTCCGTACTGCTCTCGGTGACCTGGATGCACGGCACGGCGGGCGCGCTGTGGCTGATCGGGATGCGCGTCCTCCAGGGCGTCGGCGGCGCGATGCTGATGGCGAACTCCAACGCCATCCTCACCGATGCCTTCCCCGCCCATCAGCGCGGGCTCGCCCTGGGGCTGAACCAGGTGGCGGGCATCGCCGGATCCTTCATCGGGCTGGTCCTCGGCGGTCTGCTCGGGCCCGTCGACTGGCATCTGGTGTTCCTGGTCTCCGTACCGATCGGCCTGTTCGGCACCGTATGGGCGTACCTCAAACTGCGGGACACCGGCATCCGCGCCCCGGCCCGGCTGGACTGGTGGGGCAATCTCACCTTCGCCATCGGCCTGATCGCCGTCCTGTCCGGCATCACCTACGGAATCCAGCCCTACGGCGGCCACACCATGGGCTGGTCCAACCCCTGGGTGATCACCGCGATCGCCGGGGGACTGGCGATGCTGGCGGTGTTCTGTGTGGTGGAGACGAAGGTCGCCGAGCCGATGTTCCACCTGGCGCTGTTCCGTATCCGCGCCTTCACCGCGGGGAACGTGGCCAGTCTGCTCGCGTCGCTGGGACGCGGCGGACTGATGTTCATCCTGATCATCTGGCTCCAGGGGATCTGGCTGCCCCGGCACGGCTACAGCTTCGAGCAGACCCCGCTCTGGGCCGGTATCTACATGCTTCCCCTGACCATCGGATTCCTGATCGCGGGCCCCTTCTCCGGCTGGGCCTCGGACCGGTTCGGCGCGCGGACCTTCGCCACCGGAGGCATGCTGCTGGCCGCGGGAACGTTCGCGGCGCTGAAGGAACTCCCGGTCGATTTCGGCTATCCGATGTTCGCCCTGATCCTGCTGCTGAACGGGCTGGCCATGGGGCTGTTCGCGTCGCCCAACCGGGCGGCCATCATGAACAGCCTGCCGCCCGACCAGCGAGGGGTGGGCGCCGGGATCAGCACCACCTTCCAGAACTCCGCCACGGTCCTCTCCATCGGCATCTTCTTCTCGCTGATGATCGCGGGCCTCGCCGGGTCGCTGCCCGGGGCTCTCACCCATGGCCTGACCGCCCAGGGTGTGCCCGCCGCCGACGCGGCGCGGGTCGCCGCCCTGCCACCGGTCGGCGTGCTGTTCGCCTCGCTCCTGGGATACAACCCCGTGCAGACGCTGCTCGGCCCGCATGTACTCGCCCAACTGCCCGCCGGACAAGCCGATTATCTGACGGGGCGCGCCTTCTTCCCGGCGCTGATCTCCCAGCCGTTCTCCGACGGCCTCTCCATCGCCTTCGACTTCGCGATCGCCGCCTGCGTGATCGCGGCCTTCGCCTCGCTGCTCCGGGGCGGACGCTATATCCACCAGGACCGGCCCCCGGCCGCGACTCCCGCCGCGGCGGAACGGCATCCGGACACCTCGGCCTCGTCGGCCTCGTCGGTCCCCGCGTCGCAGCCGGCGCCGCGACTGTCCCCGCGGCCGTACGCGCGGCCGTCTCCCGCACCCCCGCCGCCGCCCCCGTCCGAGGGGCCGTGATGAGCAAGCCCGCGCCCGAGCCGGCACCCGCGCCTGCCCCGGACCCCACTGAGATCGGCGAGATTGACGAGATCGGCGAGATCGGCGAGATCGCCGGACGGCTCCGGCTGGCGATCCAGCACCTCGTTCCCGTACTGCGTGCCCGGAGCGCCCACGGCGACCTCACCCCCAGCCGGCAGGCCGCCCTGGCCGCACTCGCGGATCACGGCCCGCTGCGCATCAGCGATCTCGCCGCACGCATGGGCATCGCCCTGTCCACCACCTCCCGCATGGTGGATCTGCTCGACAGCACCGGCTGGATCGAACGGCATCCCGACCCACAGGACCAGCGCGCCAGCCTGGTCACCCTCAGCCGTACGGGCAGGGCCGTGCTGGCCGCCAGGCGCCGCGAGACCGCCGCCCGCCTCGCCGAGCGGATAGCTCTGCTGACGGACGGCGAGCAGCGCGCCCTGTACGCCGCGCTGCCCGCGCTGGAGGCCCTGTCCGAGCGATCCGCGACGTACCCCGGCGAGCTGCCCCGGGGCATCTGAGTCCGCGCGGAACCTCAGAGCCGTATCTCGCGGTATCTCGCGGCGATACCTCGGGTGGATCAGTGGGCCGGTGGATCAGTGGGCCGGTGGATCAGCGGGCCAGTGGCCCAGGTGGTCAGACGTTGGGGACCTTGAGCTTGTCCCAGCTCGTCTTGCCCGGCACACCGTCGGCGTCGCTTCCCGTGTAGCCGAGCTTGCGCTGCCAGGCGGCGTACGACGTGCGGTCGGCCTCGGTCCAGTCCGGCCCCGGGCCCACCTCGTACCGTCCGCAGCCCTCCGCCACCAGCCGCTTGCCCATCGCCGTGATCACGGCGCTGCGCCGGCCGGCCGCGAAGAAGGCGGCCCCGGGGAACGGTTCGAACTTCGCCGGAGGCTTCGGCGGCGGCGACGAGGGGCCGTCCGGCTTGCCGCCGAGCCGGTCCCCTATTCGCGTGCGCATCGACTCCATCGTGAAGCCGCGCGGATCGATCTTCCCCGGCTGCCACTCCTTATGGCCGATCACCGAGCGCTGCGTCCAGCCGTGCGCCCGGCAGATGGCCGCCGCGGCCTTCTCGATCGCCTCCAGCTGGGCGGCGGGCCACGGGTCCTTGCCGTCGCCCAGGTTCACGCACTCGAAGCCGTAGAAGTAGCGGTTGCCGTCGGTGTTGGCCTCGTTGTCGGCGGGCAGCCCCGACTCGTTGATCACCGCGCGCAGCACATCGTCGTCGCCGAGTCCGGCGTGGTTGGCCCGGCCGTTGCCGACCAGATAGACCGAGCCGTCCTTGGTGATCACACCGTGGCACAGCGGGCCCGGCAGGCTCGAATGGCCGTTGTAGCAGAGCTCCACGGAGCCTTGCGTTCCCGAGGTCACGGTGTGATGGATCATCACTCCGTGCATCGGCCCCCACGGACCCTTGTGATTGCGGTTGTGCGTACGCCAGCTCCGGTGCTCGACGACGCGCAGACCTTCGTTACGGAGGACTTGCAGCAGTTTGGTGGCGGTCAGAGGCGTTGCCATCGCGATGCTCCTTCACTTTCTGATGAGCTGTCAGTTCTCGGTCTGTCCCTCGCTGTTCTGTTCCGGCTCACGCTCCGCGGTGTCGTCCGCCGCGGCCCGCTCGGCGGCGACGGCCTCTTCCTCGGCCGCCGTCTCCGCCGCCAGTTCCGCTTCGTTCGCCGCGGGGATCGCGGTGGCCAGCGGGGCGAACGCCAGCCGCAGATCGGCGGCGGATCCTTCGCCGAACACCCACGCGAGCGGAGCGTAGTGGTACTGGACCCCGCTGGGTGCGCGGAGCAGCGGCCGACGGGCCGTGTCCTTGGGCCATTCCACATCTCCGGTCGCGGTACGCGCGGGAACGGTCCAGAAATCACCGGAGCGATAACTCTTCCCCGGCTCGAAGTAGACGAGAACGCCGTCCTCCAGCGGCAGCCAGCCGCCCTCCTCGATCCGCAGCGCGCCGTCGCGCGGCTTCGTCGCGCCGCGCTTCTGCCGTCCCGACCGCCCCGCGCCACTCGTGTGGTGCGAGTCCGGCCGGTGGTCCCAGCGGCGCAGGAACGGGTGCAGCTCGGGCCGGCGCCCCACCGACGGGTCCGGCTCGCCGGAGAGCCGTACCCGCCGTCCCGGCAGGTCGACCTCCTCCACCCTGAGCAGCGGCAGCGGCTCGCCCCTGCTCAGATACGCGGTGTCGGCGAACTCGACCTGGTCGCCGACGTTCAGATCGAGCTTGTCGTCACCGCCGAGCGAGGCCAGCTCCACCCACGTACCGTCGAGTCCGTCGACCGGGAAGGTCACCGAACCGTTCTCCCTGGACCACTTGAACGTCGCGTCCTTCGCCGCGCCGCCCTGATGGATCTCCACGCGGTACATCTGGTTCTCCGGCCCCCGGTAGCGCGCGTCCGGCCTCACCAGGCACGGGTCCTCGTCCGCGTGCTCGGGCCGCCGGGCGCGCGCCGCCATCCGCGCCGTCGGCGCCTGCGCCGCCACCCAGGTGGTGAACGCCGAGCGGGCCTGCTCCTGCGGTGTTCCGTCCGCCGGATCCAGCTCCAGTCGCTCACCGGGCAGCGGCAGCAGCTGCCAGACGACCTTGAGCCTGGCCGCCGTGTCGGGCATCGCCGAGCCCAGCGCGACCTCCCGCAGCTGCGGGTCCTCGGCAGCCGTGACCGAACGCTCCCACACCTTCAGATAGACCAGATAGGGGTATTGGGTGGGCAGCCGGTCGCCGGGCCGCTCCGGGTCGCGGTACGCGTCGGGCTGGTCCCAGTACGTCCAGCCGGCCGGCGGTCCCGGCGCCGCCGGAGCGTCCTCGTCACCGTCCTCGGCCGGGGCCGCGTCGTCCTCGACGGGCACCCCGGGCGCCGGGCGAGTCGCGTCCACCAGGATGCCGTCCACGTAGTAGCGGCCACCGGCGATGGTCAGATCGTCCAGCTCCCGGCCGCCGCCCACGAAATCCAGCGCGAATCCGGTGGCACCGCGCGGGCCGCCGTGCGGCCCGATCAGATCGGCGGCGAGGGTACGGGTCTGGTGCAGCTGGATCGCGGCCTGCTCATTCGCGTCCGCGTCGAGCTGGACGCGGCCCTGCTGGGCGATCACCGCCGAGTAGCGCCGGTCGGGCCGGAAGGTGTTGCGGGAGATATCTGCGTGCATGGGAAGGGGTCCCCCTCGGAAGTTCGGCATTCGGTCGCGCGGGATACGGGTTATCGCATAGGGCACACGGAGGAAGGAGGGCTCAGGTCACGGTCACGATCCCGGCGTCGGTACCGGCCGGGGTGTACTCGGCCAGCCGCGCCCGCAGACTGTCCAGCCGCTGCGGCTGGTAGAGATCGTGGAAGGCGCCCATCTCGGCGCCGTCCTCGGCGCCCCTCTTGATCTCCTCGGCGCACCCGGCCGCCAACTGCCCGTACGCGGGAGTGCCGTACCGCTCACTGGTGAACAACGGCCGTACCCGCGCGGCCTCTTCGCCACCCACCAGATCCGGCTGGCAGCGATGGCGGCGCGGGGTGCGCGAGCCGGGCGGTACGTACGAGAACCGCACGCACCCGACGCCCCGCCTGGCCACCCGCAGCGCCCCGGTGAAGACGGAGTTCTCGGCGATCTCCACCGCGTGCGTATGGACCTCCCCGATGACGGTGGTGCGGTGCGCGTGCAGTACGGCGTGGGCATGCCGGCAGTCCGGGGCGGACAGGGCCGCCCGGTCGTGGCCGGTGGCGTCCAGGACGCTGTCGCGGATATGGAGGGGCAACGGGTCGTGCCCCACCTCGTCGCCGATCACCTCGATGGTGCCGAGGACACACCGTTCGATCTCCACGCACGCGGTGGTCCTGTCCAGCACCAGACTCGGTTCCTCGGGGGAGTGCGGCGCGCAGTGGGGCTCCAGTGACCAGCCGGGTACGAGCGTGCAGTGCCGCAGCACGACCGCGCCCATGGGACCGGCGACATGGAGCCCGCGCCCGGTGATCAGCAGACCGTCCAGCACGATCCGGGGAGCGTCGCCCCCGCCCTCCCGCCCGTCCTCGTCGGGCCGCCCCTCCTCGTCCCGCGCCCGGATGTTGAGCGCGTCGGGCCGGTTGCTGTACCAGTCGAGCAGCCGGATCACCGGCCGGGTGCCCTCCGCCGCCCGCACCTCCAGCCGGTCGCCGGGGTCCAGATCGAAGTCCAGCTGCTCCTGATAGGCGCCGCTGTGCGTGATCTCGATCAGCCCGTCGGGCCCGCAGTGTCCGGCCCGCCGGTCCGAGCGCCACTGCCCGTACGCGTCCATGATCCGCTGGTACGGCCGGCCGGGGCCCACCCGGTAGACCGCCGCGGACGCCGGTGTCTCCCGGTCACGAGGGTACTCACCGCCGCCCGTGTCGTCCGCGAACGCGTGGTGGTACGTGACCCACACGCCCTGGCGCGGCGCGGAGCGCGAGCCGAAGGCGATCCGGCCCAGCTCCGGATCGACCGCGACCTGCCCGCGCTTGGGCCGGTAGCGCCAGTCCGTCAGATCCGCCACCACGAGATCCGCCGGCGCCACCGGCTCGTCCTGGCCGTCGCGCCAGACCGTGAAGCTCCTGCCGGGACCGTAGTAGTCCGCGAGCCGGTCGGCCAGCTGCCTGCGGCGGATATACGCGGGGACGTTGTCGACGGTCGCGACATGGGTGGCCGACGGCTCCGGCACCGGCCTGGTCACCAGCGGGGTGTCATTGCCCAGGATCGAGAACGTGTAGAGGTTACGGGCCCGGTCGACGCAGTACGCGGGCGCCTTGGTCAGCCGGTACGGCTTCAGCCGCCACACGAACAGGCCCACCCCCGCGGGGGAGTGGCCGCCTTGCGTACGCGCCGAACCTGCCCGCCGTACGTCCACCGACCGCGCGACCGCGCCGAACGGCCCGCCCGCCAGATCCAGCGCCGCGCCCTCCCGTACATCCACGAGCCGGCCGCGCTCCAGCCGGCGCGCGTTCACGGCCGCCGTCCCCGATCCGTACAGCTTGACCGGCTGCTGATGCGCCAGGAGCCGGGAGAACTCCACCGCACGCGCGGGCCATCCCGCCACGTCCTCGGCCAGCTCCTCCAGCAGCGCCAGAGTGCCCTTGCGCCGCCGGTTGGCGACGGTCGCGGCGACATCGCGGCGCGGCGCCAGCGCCTCGGCGAGCCGGTCGCGCGCCTCCTCGGCGCCGCCGCCGCTCGCCAGGCCCTTCGCGAGCACCCGCTCATAGCCGGGCAGCGGGGTGTGACCGACCAGATCGCCGAGATACGGCAGCACCCAGGGCGCCGCGGTCTCCACGAACCAGTCCTCATAGCTCTGTTCGACCCCGTCGCGGACCCGGTCGACCTGCTCGGCGATCACCGCGAGCAGCGCGCGCAGCGGCTCCCCGCCCTCGGCGTCACGCAGCCGGTGCCACTGCGGAAGCAGCTCCGCGAGCCCGTCCGGTTCCCTGCTCATGTGGTGACCTCCGTCAGAATCAGCGTGTCCGCGACACGCGGTGACAACAGGGCGAGCTGGGCCGGCCTGATACCCCGGAAGACACACACCGCCCGCCCCTTCGCGAGCCGCCGCGTATCGGTGATGTCCGGGTTCAGCCGCAGCAGTTCGGCCAGTGGGATGCCGTACTGGCCGGCGATCCCGGTGAGCGTCTCGCCGTCCCGCTCGGTGACCACGTGCACGTCCTCGTCGTACGTGGCGAGCCGCGCCGGGACCGTCGGGCGCGGCCGGTCCAGCCCTCCAGCGAGCGCGATCAGCTCATCCGGGGTGACGGACGCCGGTGCCCCGGTGAAGACATCGACATCCACATAGTCGACCCCCGGCACCCGGTGGGCCGTCGCCAGCACGTCCGAGAGCCGGGCGGGCTCGCCCAACTCCCTCCGGCCACTGCCGAATTCAGCCAGCAGCGCCTGCCGCAGCCGGGGCTCGACCACACTCCAGGTGTGATCACGGGCCACCTTCACCCGCGCGGCGAGCAGCAACAGCACCAACTCGCGCACGTCCACGCGCACGGGCAGCCGCGAGTCGCCGTAGCGGGCGAGCGAGGACCGCAGGGCGCCCAGCACCTCGGAGTCCTCGGCGATCGCGATGTCATCGACCCCGGCGACCGTCACATGCAGCACCCGCCGCCGCCCGTCGAAGAGCTCGCGGGCCACGGCCCGGCCGATGCCCGCCCGGGAGCGTGCGAAGTCCTCGTAGTCCCTGACGGACACGAGCCGGTCCAGAGCGGAGACCGCGAGCGGGATCGTGCGCCGGGTCAGTCCGGGACCGTCGGCGTCCGCGCCACCCGTGGCGGGCTGCGGATTGGTGACGGCCGTGACGCCCAGCGGCCGGGTGACGGCCTGGGTGATCCGGTCCGCCGGGACGTTGGCGGCGCTGCCGGTGCCGAAGCGGTACCGTGCCCGGACATTCTCGTGCCCGGACGGCAGCCGGGCGCCGAACACCCCGTCGCCGAAGGTCACCGTCGTCCGCCCGTCCGCGGCCGCGCCGATGACATGCACCCGCTCGCGCGGACCGCGTCCGGCCAGGCTGTCCACCGCGTGCCAGAGCAGACCGTCGACCCGTACCTCCAGGGTGGGTGTGGCGCCCAGCGGATTGTCGGCGGGCAGCCAGGTCAGCGGCGACTGCCAGAGGGCGAACGTCTGGTTGATCCGGCCGGCGTCGCCGCTGCCGATCGGCTCGTCGCGGCTCTCGCCGTGCGACGCGGGCACCACATTGCCGTGGACGCGCACGGTGTCACGGCGGTAGCGGTAGGCCAGGTCCGTGGTGAGCGTGAGCCTCGTATGGACATGGTCACCGGGCAGTTGGGGATCGAGTGTCTGCTCCACCGCGGCGATCACCGCCAGTTCGGTGCCCCGCACCCCCGCCGTGTGCGGGGTGTCGGTGCGTTCGCCCGACACGATCAGATGGCGTCCCGGCCGCAACCCGTCGTACAGCTGGGCCAGTTCGAGTTCATTGCCGTGGACATCCTCGCCCAGCGGCTCGTCGGCGAGGCGCAGCGCCTCACCGCCCGCGCGCACGGTGGTGTCCCGGATCGTGGAGAGCAGGACGTCGTGCTCGTCCAGCCAGGGGTCGGCGAGCGTCAGTTCGGTGCCCCGGCCGGTGATGCCGTAGTTGGTGTACGCGGCGGTGCGCATGGCGGTCACCCGGGTGGTGACGGACGCGAGATTCTCGTCGCCCGGGATTCCGTCGGGGCCCTCGGCGCCCTTGCGGGGACGCTCGACCACGACCCAGCTGCCGACCGTGATGCCGTCCTGCACGGAATCGAGCGGCAGCGTATGGCGGTTGGCCTGCTCGGGGACGGTCGCGAGACCGATCTCGACATTCGCCGGCTCGCCGCCGACGGTGTACCGCACGGTCAGCTCAAGCTCTCCGTGGGAGACCTGCTTGTGCTCGCCGGGAGCGAGCCACCACTCCAGGGCCTCGCCGTTGTGCACGGCGACATGGACCCGGCCGTCCTCACCGGGACGGGAGACGAAGAGCGTCCGCTCGGGGAGGCCGGGCAGCAACTGAGCGGTCACGCCGGGCTCCTGGGAGTCGGCCGGGCGCCGGGAGAGCCAGCTCAGATCGCGGTCCTGGGCGGTACGGGTCACCAGCGAGACCCGGCCGGGCGCCAGATCGAAGGTGATCTCGGCGGGCAGATTCTCCGACCGCTGTACGGACGAGCCGGTCTCCGTGTGCTGGAACTCGGCGCGTACCGGCACCCGGCCCGCGGTGTCGTACACGATCCGCATGGTGGTGAGGGACGAGCCGCCCAGCGGCCAGTCGGTCTGCCGGATGACCCGGCCCCGCTCGTCCTGGACGGGCTTGAGCGGCGCCGTCGCCCCGAACGGCGCCGCGGTCACCCGCATCGCCTGGAGCTCGCGCAGCGGCGCGGGCACGGCCGGGGCGGCGTTGCGCCACGCCGCGTACATCCCGTCCGCGACCCGCGGATCGAGCGCGGACAGCAGCCGCGCGCCGAGGTCGGAGCCCGGCGCGAAGAGGCGCGCCGGATCGTGCGGGAGCGCGCGGGCCCCCGACGGGGGCTTGACGACCCGGGTGCGCAGGGCGGGCAGTACGGCGCCGAGCGCCCGCATGGCCGGGGAGTCCGCCGCCCCGGCGTTCGCGGGGGCGGGCGGCACGGGCTGCGAGGGCTCCAACTCGGCGGCCCGCTCCATCAGTTCGCCGACCACGGCCTCCAACCGCTCGAACCAGGCCACCACCTCCTCGTACGGAGCCGCCACGGCCTGCGCCTCGGCCAGCCGCTCGTGCGGATCCGCGAGCCGCCGGGCGAACGCCGCCGGGGACGCGATCCCGTCCAGATCGGCACGCAGCGGCGCCAGCACCTGACCGTCGAACTCCTCGATGATCAGGCTGACGGGGCGCGGATTGGGGTTGTCGGGGGTGGGATCGCCCTCCTCGGCCTCCCGCCCGTCCTTGGTGATCCACTCGCGCAGCTCCGCCACCAGCTCGGCCAGTGACGGAGGCGCGGACTCCGGCAGACCGATCGCCGTCACGTCGTCGTCCCGGTCGATCCGGACGCGCGCGACCGGCAGCAGCAGCCGCCGCCCGGCCGCTTCCCCGTCCGCCCCGAAGACGAACAGCAGCCTGTCCCCGGTCCGGAGCGAGGTGGCCGTCCCGGAGACCTGGATCTCGGAGCGCTCGCGCAGATCGTCCGGGGTGAGCAGGGCAGGCCGGCGCCGGCGTACCGCCAGCTGGTTCCAGGCCCAGCGGGCCGTCAGGTCCTCACTGGTCTCGAAGGTCCGCGACTCCTCGTCGGCCGAGGCGGGCACACTGTTGCCGCGCGCGCCGCGCGGGATCAGCACCGGCAGGTCCTCGGCGCGCGGATCGCGGTCCAGGGTGTACGCGAGATGGGTGTCCGAGGCGATACCGGGCCGTGGCCGGTGCCCGACCAGCCGCCCCAGCAGGGCCAGCGAACGGTACTCACGTGCCGTACGGAGATACCCCTCCTCGGCGATCCGCTCGGAGTGGAACGTGAGCAGGTCACCGACGACCGCCCAGGAGTCGAGCAGCCCGATCGCCGGGTCGTCCGGGGTACGGACGGTCAGTCCGCGCAGCGCGGGATAGGCGGGGGAGGCGAGCCGGTCGAGCATGGCCGCGAGGAACGAGCCGTACTCACCGACCCGGTGGTCGAGGGCCGTCCGGCCCGGCGGGTTGTACGGCGGCCGGGGCGCGTGGCGCTCGTCATGCCCACCGCAGCCGCAGCCGCGGGCGCGGGTGTCACTCATCGTGCCCCTCCGGCCAGTTCGATGGACAGCCGGCCGTTCTCGGGCCGGTCCGGGTCGTTGTCGCAACGCGCGATCTCCAGCGGGCCGATCCGCAGCACGCCTTCCTCCAGTGCGGTGTCGTCGTCGGGTTCCTCGTCGAAGAGCCGGATCAGCCGGGTCACTCGTACGCTCTCCACACCCTGTACGGCCGCCGCCGCGGCCACCAGACGGCTGAGCCGCACCGGTTCGCCGAAGGTCAGCGCGTCGGGGTGGAAGAACCCGAGCCGGCCGCCGGACAGCCGTCCGCCGCCCAGCAGCCGGTACAGCTCGGCCAGGATCCGCCCGTGCTGGTGACCGGGTTCGGCACACACCGTGAGAGCGATGTCCAGCGGTACGTTCCCGGCGGGACCGACGACCAGATCGTGGCCGATCCGGCGGTAGTTCTCCAGGGCGTACGACACCGAGTCGAGCAGCGCGGTCGAGGGATCGCCGGTCCCCAGCGCGTCGATGGCGACATGCGCCTCCTGGACACTGCCCGTCCAGCGGATCTCCGCCGCCGCGCTCCGCACCCCCGGGAGCCCGGCGGCCAGCGCCGCGTAATCCTCGGCGGTGACAGCGCGCAGCCGCGAGCGCTTGAGGTCGAGCGGTGCCAACTGGCGTACCTGGTCGACGGGTTCGGGCTCCGTACCACCGACGGCCGGCAGCGGATTGCGTACCCCGGCCACCGGCATCGGGTCCCCGGCGTCGGCCGCCTCGGGATCACGGCACAGCACCAGATGGTTGATCGCCTCCGCGCCGACATTGCCCGCCGTACCGCCGCCGAGCCGGTAGCGCGGCTCCAGCCGGGCACCCGGTCGCGGACGCGCGCCGTGCCGGCCGTCGCCGAAGCGCAGGGCGATCCGTCCGTCGTCCTCCAGCTCGCCGACGAAGTGCCGGTCGCGAGGGCCGCTGGAGAGCAGATCCCGCCGGGGAGCCCAGGACGAGTCGCCGTCCGTGACACTCACCGCGGGCAGCGCGGCCCGCGGGTCCTGTACGAGCGCCGCGGCGGGCCCGCGCAGCACCGCCTCGCCGGGATGCAGTCCGACCGCGTACGCCGGGCCCCAACTGTGCGCGATCTCCCAGGCGATGGAGCCGTCGAGCACCGTGCCCGCCTGCGCCCGCGCGCTCAGCACCTCAAGCCGGCGCAGCTTCGTGGCGAGCAGCCGCTCGCCGCGGTGCAGCAACTCCCGCAGTGCGCGTACCGGATGGCGTCGCAGCTCAAGACGTTCCAGCACCCGTAATCCGAACAGCACGGTCAGCTCATTGATCTGACGCTCCGTCAGTCCGTCATGGTCGCGGGCGCCGCGCCACAGCTCCACCAGCCGCTCCCGCACCAGGCCCCCGATGGCCGCCAGCCGGGTGGCCTGTCCGGCCGAGACATGGCGGGGCTCAGGGAACGGTACGGACTGGACGACGGGGGAGCGGTCGAGCACAGGCCGGAAACGCGGCCGGATGCCGGGATAGGCGACCTGCGCCAACAGGGTCGCCAGCGCATCCGCCTGGGCGTAGGCGGTGCCGGGGACGACCTTCTCCTGCCGCCGCCCCGCCAGCTCCAGCGTGAGTCCCGCGCGTACCGTCGCGTCCTCACCGACGACGCTGAACAGCTCACGGACCTGATCAGCCGTCAGTGAACGGCCACAACGCGTCTGTTCGATACGGGTGTTGATGAGCGCGGCGGTCGCGTTACCGGCGTCCCCGTCCCAGCAGCCGAAGCCCGACGGCGCACAGGAGCCGAGAACGGCCGGCGCCGGCGGGACGGTGACCGTCTGGGCCGCGCCCCCGTGGAAGGTCAGCGATCGGCCGTGGTCGACGAGCACGACATTCCCGCGCGCCACGCTCACGTCCTCCACCGGCTCACAGCCGGGGCCGCCGCGCGTGGACAGACAGACGGGGAAGGCGAGCGCGTCCTCCCGCGCCCAGGTGACCTCCAGGACGGGCTGGTCCGTCAGCCGGTCCACGCCCGGGGTGACGGAGGTGAGGCGTACGGCCTGCCGGTGCGCCGGATCGGCGTCCCCGGGCGTACCGGACCGCGGCCCCCGTACCTCCTCGATCAGCAGCAGATCGCCCGGGGACAGCTCCAGCGTCCGGGACACACACTCCTTGTCCGCCGACTCCTTGTCCGCCCACGCGTCGCGGAGCGTGGCGGCGGTGGCTCCCCTGGGCAGCGCGCACACCTCGTCGCCCCAGGTCCAGAAGCGGATGGTGTTGTGCTCGGGGGACAGGACCAACGGGTCCTCGGCGACGACCGGTTCGAAGACCTCCACGGAACCGCGTTCGTCCAGCACGGCCAGATCCCGGTCGTCGATGACCGTACCGATCTCGGGCCGGTCACGCGGCCCCAGCGTACGGACGTCGACGGCGGCGAAGCGGAACGTACCGGGCGGCAGTGTCAGCCGACGCGCGGTCTCGACGGTGACGAACGCGCGGGCGTTGACCCCGTCGTGCATCGGATAGTCGATGAGTCGCACATGGCGGCGTACGGACACCCGGCGCCGCGCCGTGTCGAGATACGCCTCGGTCGCGACCGCGTCCTGCTGATGGCTGATCAGATCGGCGGTGTGCGCGAGGAGTTCGACCAGGGTGGTGCCGAGATCGGCGGCGTTGCGCTCGACCCAGCCGGGGGTGGTCAGCGCCAGCCGGTCCAGAATCAGGCGGCGGATCGTGTCGTAGTCCCGTGCGGTGTAGTCGATGACGGGTGCGGGTGCGGGTGCGGGTGCGGTCGTGTGCGGGGGCGCCGCCCCGTCGGTCCCCTCGTCCTTCTCGCAGTCGAAGGGGGTGGGACAGTCCGCCCGGAAGTCGAAGTCGGCCCGGAAGTACCGCTGGTCGAAGCCGGGAAACGGTTCGGTGCCCGGCCGTCCGTACGGATCCGTCCCGACCACCGAGAGCCGGTAGCGGGAGGTGTCGCCGGTGCGGTCGAGTGTGACGAACAGCCGGTCGTCCAGCTCCGGGTCCTCCTCACGCTCCACCGACACCTCGACGGCCTCGATCCCGGTGATCCGCCGTCCGCCGTCGATCCTGATGTTCTCCGGGCAGAGCCCGTGGGGCGCCTTGCCGAGGAACGTGACGGTGAGGGTCAGCCCGTCGTCACCGACCTCGACCGCGTCCACACCACCGAGCCGCGCGGCCCGTACCTTCGTACGCCTGCCGTCCGTACGGCAGGCCAGCTGATCGCTCGGCTCGCTCATACCGGGCCGCTCCCCTCGAACACCTCGTCGCGGCGGCTCGCGGTGGAGCGCACCACATAGCGCAGATACACCCGCACCACGTTCTCCTCGCTCACCACGTCCAGCGCCTCCACCTCGATCAGTTCGCCCAGCCAGCGCTGGAGCGACGCCTGTACGGACAGCTCCAGGGCGGAGGCCAGTTCCGGGCTGTTGGGTGTGAAGACCAGATCGAGCAGACCGCAGCCGAAGTCGGGGCGCATTACGCGCTCGCCGGGGCTGGTGAAGAGCAACTGCTCGATCAGATCCCGCACATGGTCGTCGTAGCCGGCGTGCGCGGTGCGCCCGCGCCGGTCGGTACGGAAGGGAAAAGCGATGTCGCTCCTCATCGGCTGGACACCCCCCGGGTCACGGGGGTGACCACCGGCGGTCCCTGCGGCGCCAGCGCGGCGCTGAAGCAGAGCGCGGACGTGGTGTCGAGCAGCGCGGGCACGCCGTCGATCAGCACACCACCGCGCTCGGGCGTCCAGCGGACCGTGACACACGGATGGGGGACCCCGTCGATGTGGTGCGGGCAGCCGGTGACGGTGAAGACGTCGGTGGCGGTGGGTACCGGCAGGCCGTCGATCCGTACACCGGACGACCGGGCGGAGGCGGGTACGACACGGCCGCCGTGCGGACAGCTGATCGTGGACCCACCGTTCACAACATTCCCGGACAACAGACCTCTCCCCGTTCTGTTCGTCGTCATCGTGATCGTCGTTGTCATTGCCATCGCCATTGCTGTCGCCATTGCCGTCGCTGTCGCTATCGCTTCTTCGGGACGATCAGCCGGCCCTCGTTGATGCTGACCTCGTCGCCGATCAGCACGATGGACGCCCCTTTGCCGTTGCCGATGGTCACGCCCTTCTCGTCGATCTGGACGTACGCACCGCCCTTGGCCTCCAGCAGGATCCCGTCGCCGCCGGGCACGTCCGACATCACCAGCTTGTGGGCGCCGGGAGTCTGGATCACCACCGGCTGCGAGGCGGGCAGCTCCGCGCTCGCACGCGGCGGCAGCTCGGACGCGTCCCCGTACCAACACCCCGTCCAGACAGGGAAGCTGGGATCTCCCTGCTCGAACTCCACCCACACCCCGGCGCCGATCTCCGGGACGGCGTACTGACCCGACTGGCGCCCGGTGAACGGCAGGCAGGGCAGCGCCCAGGTCGACGCCTCGTCGCCCAGCACATCCGGCACCTGGGCCGTGATCCTGCCGATTCTGAGCGGATCCTTGTTGTCGATCACGCGGCCCCGGAACTTGCCGAGGAAGCGGTTGTTCGGTGCCGCCATACGAAATTCTCCTGGTCCCTACGGGCGAACGGTCGTGCCGCGGGCGATGAGGCCCTCGCGGGAGAGCGTGAAGTTCTGCTGGTACGAGCCGGGCCTGAGGTTGTGGGTGACGCTCTTGACGTAGTAGTCGCCGTCGTAGGTCACCCCGGCCCCTCGGACCCCCACCAACTCCCTTGGCCGCAGCACATATCCATGCCGGTTGACATCCAGCGACCCCGAGCCGGAGATCGCGTCCGCCGAGGTCGCGGCCCTGGCGAGGGCCTCGGCGCTCGCCTGCCCGAGGTCCTTCTTCGCCGTACCGGAGAGCGTTCTGCGCTTGAGCGCAGGGGTGGCCCGCCTGCCGAGCGGGGGCCGCAGCGGACTGATGTCGGGCTGGGAGAGCAGCGTGGAGTCGCGCGACGCCGGATCCTGCACGCGCGCCTGCGGCTCCTCGCGGGCGGTCCCGTCGTACGCGAACGTCAGCTGGTCGACGGTCGAGTTGTTGTCCATATTCACATTGAGCGCGTGCTGACGCTGCCCGAGCCGCTGCTCGGGCCCCCAGAACGCGCTGGACCGTCCGGGCACGGGCCCCGGGTCGAGATAGAACGTGTAGCCATTGGCCTTGGCCAGCTCGTTCACGTACTGGAGATCGGTCCCGGTCTGGTAATCGACGCGGTACTGCTCGCGGGCCGGCTGCTGAATCTGCTCGCGGATGATGCGCGCGTCGATCCCGTAGTCGGCGTACTTCGCGAGAATCCGCTCGACGCGCTGCGAGGGCGCGAGATTGGGATACCGGTCGGTCCGCTCCTCAAGGTCCATCAGCAGGGTGAGGTCCTCGCCGGTGACCGTGAGCGTCGTCTGCCCCGGCTGATTGCTGGCGCCGACCTCCTGACGCACGATCAGCCCGTCGAGCAGCACGGTCGTGGTCCCCTTGACGGAGGCCGCGACGATCACCCGTGTCCGCGGATCGAAGAACCCCTCGGGCAGCAGCCGCCGCGTGATCACACCGGTCTTCGTCAGATCGAACGCGATCTGAAACCCGCTCCGTTCCCCGGACGTGGTCGTGATCTGAGCGGACAGCAGCGCCTCGGTCACCTCCGCGGGCACGGGCCGGGTGAGCTTGGGCCCCATATGGAGGGTGAGATGGACGGGCCCGGTCCCGATCGGCTCATCAGCCATGGAATCCACCCGGCAGAGGAATGTCGATCTGACGACCGGGCTCGGCGGTCAGCTCACGTGGGTCGAGGACGGGGTTGGCGTCAGCGATCTGCCACCACTGCCCGGGATCGCCGAAGTAGCGCTGCCCGAGATGATCGAGCCGCTCACCGCTGTTGACGGTATGGGGCGCGGTCTCGTCGACGGCCGCGCTGAGGGACGGCAGCAACCGCCGCTTGGCATACCGCACTTCGGTACCGTCGGGTTGTACGTGCACCCCGATCTCGGCGTCGTGATACCGACTGGAACGGGGGTACGGATGAGCCCCGGGTATCCCGTCCAACGCACTCTCATACGGCTCGATCACTGTGGCCTACCTCCCCATCCCGATACCGCCACCAACGCCACCACTCAGCCCCAGAGCCCCGATCTGCCCCGCGGCCACCCGAGCGGCGAGCCGCTCCTTCTGCGCCAGATGCGCGAGATACAACTCGGCACCCCGATGCCCGGCGGGCAGATCACTGACCGTCAGCACCTTCAGCCCGATGCTGAGCGCGGCCCGTATGGGGTTCAGATTGACGTCGAACGCCGACTCATTGATCGACAGCTCGGTCAGCCGCACGGGCATGACGCGCTTGCTGCCCCAGGTGAAGAGGGTCAGCGGCGTCTCGATCGGACTGATCTCGATGGTCCCGTTCTGCGCCAGGCGGGACGCGGCCCGTAACTGCGCCGTGGTGGGCTGCACCAGCATTTCGAGGACGGCGAGCTGCGGATGAATCCCATCGGGCGCCGCCACATCCAGCTGATCGGTCGCGTCGATCTCGGCGGTGAACTTCCACGTCTCCTGCGCCGGCCCCTTGAGCCGCAGCGCCTCATTCCGATCCCCGCTTCCACTCCCCCCTCCACCGGAGTCCCCACTACCGCCGGCGGCCTGGGGCGCGACGGAGCGTTCGAGGGTGTCGGGATTGAACTGCAGCACGATGATGCGCTGGGGAGTGCCGCGCTCGGGATCGACGATGACGATCCCGGACCGAATGGGCTTTGGAATATTCGCGTAGCGGGTCACAACCGGTCCTCCAGACGTCCCCGAAGGCCGCTGTAGTCGTGGCCGGGAAAGGCTTCTTCAAGTGTGCCCAGGGAAAGTTCCAATTGGTTGGCGAGCTGGCGAAATTCATCGTCAGCCAATCGCCTGTCAGCGTAAAGGTACTGCCAGCCCGGGATCCCTTTCGTGATGAGTAGGGTGTCCAAGTACGACGAGTAATCGAGATCCAGTAGCTCAAACCGTTGTTGGTTCATGTCATAGAACCAGATCTCCTGACATGGGGTCATGTCCATGGGGACCCGCAGCGCCGTGAGACGGCCTGAACCTGGCGCTTCTTCCAGTGTCTTGATTTCGCCCATCACTAGTTGCTCTGACACTGTAAGCCGTTCGTCCATGTAAGGCATGTAGTGCCCCGATAGGCAAACCCTGAGATCTTTGAGGGCGAACTCTCCGTATACGTAGTGATCGGGAGTGTGCCAGGAGAGATGGATTCGGTCGTCATCGAGCAGATGATCCTCAACGTCATCGACGGCGGTAGGCCCCATGTATCGGCGAATAAGTTTCGCATCGTCTTCCGTAAGTGAGCGTTCTCGTTCGCTTGTGATTTCGTACTTTTCCACGATGAATTCATCCATGGACCTTACTTCTTCGAATGCCTCGCGGGCGCGCAACTGAAATGCGGTTGGCATCTCGTTCTCCCTGGTTAGTTCTTCCAGTCAATCTTTCCTGCTCTGGCGAGCTGATTGAGCTTTGCGAGCGCGGGGTTGACTAGTGTCTTGTGATTCTGATCGTGTTACTTCGAGTTGTTATTGACGAGTTTCTTCACGCTGGTCTGGACGAGTCGGACCTTGGTGAGGATCT
>NZ_JBHUBB010000038.1:0-85579 GCF_042789485.1 Streptomyces sp. NPDC056835 | reverse complement strand
GCGTCGCAGCACGCGCGAAGCGCGGTGACCACGCGACGGAGTCGCAAATCGATCGCAGCGCAGTCCGGACACGCACCTCCGCAGGCCCCGGCACCCGGCACCAGACCAACGCACCCGCACCACGACCCACGCACCCGCACCAAGACGCACGCACCCGCACCCGCACCCCCGCCGAAGGCACCCCGCCGTAAGCTGGACGCCCAACCACACCGCACACACCGCACCCCACCAGCCACTTCACGCCCGCCCCCGCCCCCGCCCTGCACCCGCACCCGCACCCGCCCCCGCAACCCCGCCCCGCCCGAGGAGCCCCCACCCACATGCCCGAGCACGCCGAGCACTCGCACCCCGCCTACCCCGTCGGACTCCGCCTCGCCGGGCGGCGCGTCGTCGTCCTCGGCGGCGGCCAGGTCGCGCAGCGCCGGCTGCCCGCGCTCATCGCGGCCGGCGCGGACATCGTGCTGGTCTCGCCGTCCGCGAAACCCTCCGTCGAGGCCATGGCGGCGGCCGGCGAGATCCGCTGGGAGCGCCGGCGCTACGAAGAGGGCGACCTCGCCGACGCCTGGTACGTCCTCGTCGCGTCCAGCGACGACGATGCCAACCGCACCGCCTCCGCCGAGGCCGAGCGCCGTCGCGTCTGGTGCGTACGCAGCGACGACGCGGAGGCCGCCACCGCCTGGACGCCCGCCACCGGCCGCAGCGAGGGCCTTACCGTCGCCGTGCTCACCGGGCGTGACCCGCGCCGCTCCGCCGCCGTGCGGGACGCCATCGTCGAGGGGCTGCGCGACGGCACGCTGGCCGCCCCGCACCGTCGCAGCCGTACCCCCGGCGTCGCCCTCGTCGGTGGCGGCCCCGGCGACCCGGATCTGATCACCGTGCGCGGCCGCAGGCTCCTCGCCGAGGCGGATGTCGTGATCGCCGACCGTCTCGGCCCGCGTGATCTGCTGGACGAACTGCCGCCGCACGTCGAGGTGATCGACGCCGCGAAGATCCCGTACGGCCGCGCCATGGCCCAGGAGGCGATCAACGACGCGCTGATCGAGCACGCCAAGGCGGGCAAGGCCGTGGTCCGGCTCAAGGGGGGCGACCCGTTCGTGTTCGGACGGGGTATGGAGGAGGCACACGCGCTGGCCGCGGCCGGTATCCCGTGCACGGTCGTGCCCGGCATCTCCAGCTCCATCAGCGTGCCGGGGGCGGTCGGAATCCCCGTCACGCACCGTGGGGTCGCCCACGAGTTCACTGTCGTCAGCGGGCATGTCGCCCCGGACGACGACCGTTCGCTCGTCGACTGGGCCGCGCTCGCCCGGCTCCGTGGGACGCTCGTCCTGCTGATGGCCGTGGACAAGATCGGCGCGATCGCCCAGGCGCTCGTGGAGCACGGCAGGGCGCCCGGAACCCCGGTCGCCCTGGTGCAGGAGGGCACCACGGCCTCCCAGCGACGGGTCGACGCCACGCTCGCGACGGTCGCGGAGGTCGTGCGGACGGAGGAGGTCCGGCCCCCGGCCGTCATCGTGATCGGCGAGGTCGTCACGCTGGGGGACGGCACGTAGGTCCTGTCCGCCCACCCCTCACCCGACAAGGCTGTGTCACCCCGTGGCTGAACTCATCACCATCGACGACCCCGACGACCCGCGCCTGCGCGACTACACCGGTCTGACCGATGTCGAGCTGCGCCGCAGACGCGAGCCCGCCGAAGGGCTGTTCATCGCCGAGGGCGAGAAGGTCATCCGGCGGGCCGGCCAGGCCGGCTACCCGATGCGGTCGATGCTGCTCTCGGCCAAGTGGGTCGACACCATGCGGGACATCATCGACGAGGCCACGGCCCCGGTGTACGCGGTCAGCCCCGAGCTGGCCGAACGGGTCACCGGCTACCACGTGCACCGCGGCGCCCTCGCCTCCATGGCGCGTAAGCCGTTGCCCGCGGTGGATGAGGTGCTCCGTACGGCACGACGCGTCGCCGTCATGGAGGCGGTCAACGACCACACCAATATCGGCGCGATCTTCCGCAGCGCCGCCGCCCTCGGCATGGACGCCGTCCTGCTCTCCCCGGACTGCGCGGATCCGCTCTACCGCCGCTCGGTGAAGGTCTCGATGGGCGCGGTGTTCTCCGTGCCGTACGCCCGGCTCGACGGCTGGCCCCGGGCGCTGGACACCGTACGGGAGGCGGGCTTCCAACTGCTGGCGCTCACCCCCGACGAGCGGGCGGTCCCGATGGACGAGGTCGCTCCGCACCGGCTGGAGCGTGTCGCGCTGATGCTGGGCGCGGAGGGCGCCGGGCTGTCCGGGCGTGCGCTCGGCGCCGCCGACACCTGGGTCCGTATCCCCATGGCGCACGGCGTGGACTCGCTGAACGTCGGCGCGGCGGCGGCGGTCGCCTTCTACGCGGTCACGACGGGCCGCCCGGAGAACTGACGTCCGGGCGGGCCGTACGGCTCAGAGCTGCTGGGCCGCCGCGATGCCCAGTGCGACGATCAGGGTCACGACGACGAAGACGATCAGCCGCTGCCGCAGCAGGCGGGGGTTGGCGGGCCGCAGCTTGCCCGAGCTCGTCCGCGCTCCGGGCTTCGGCCGGCCGCTGCCCGTACGCGAGGCGCCGCGGGACCGCGGGGGGCGCGGCGAGCCGTTGCGGGGGGAGGAGCCGCCGGTACGGGATGAGGAGCCCGTGCTCCGGGAGGGCCCGGGACGCGACGCCGGGCCGCCGGAGGCTCCCGGCGTACGGCTCGGCGCGCCGTGTCCGGCGGTCCGCTCCGTATAACGCTCGGTCAGCCGGCCGGTCGGCAGCTCCTGCCCGCTCCGCGTCCGCTGTACGGGCGGCCGGTTCTCCGGGAGCCCCTGGGCCTCCCGCGCCGCGATCTCCTTGAGCCGCATCGAGAGCTGGAGCGTGCTGGGACGTTCCTCCGGGTCCTTGGCCAGACAGGCCCGCACGAGCGGCGCGAGCGCGTCCGGCATCCCGTCGAGATGAGCCTCCTCGTGGACCACCCGGTAGAGCATGACCTCGGAACTGCCGTGCCCGAACGGGGAATCGGCGGTCGCCGCGTACGCCAGCGTGGCGCCCAGCGAGAACACGTCCGTGGCCGGAGTGACCGCCGCGCCGCGCACCTGCTCCGGTGCGAGGAAGCCGGGTGATCCGACCGCGGTGCCGACATGCGTCAGCGTGCTCGCGCCCGTCGCCCAGGCGATGCCGAAGTCGATGATGCGCGGGCCCTTGGGCGAGAGCAGGATGTTCGACGGCTTGAGGTCGCGGTGTACGACGCCCGCCTCGTGCACGGCCACCAGCCCCTCGGAGAGCGCGGCACCCACCGAGGCGACCTCGGCCGCGGAGAGCGGGCCCTCCTCGTTGACCTTGTCGTGCAGTGAGGGGCCCGGCACATACTGGGTGGCGAACCACGGGCGGTCCGCGTCGAGATCCGCGGCCACCAGCCGAGCCGTACAGCCGCCCCGGATCCGCCGCGCGGCGGAGACCTCGCGGGCGAACCGCGACCGGAACTCCTGATCCTCGGCCAGATCCGGCCGGATCACCTTCAGCGCGACCCGCTGACCGCGCCGGTCGGAGCCCAGATACACGACCCCCATCCCGCCGGCGCCCAGCCGACGGTGGATCCTGAACGAACCGACGACACGCGGGTCCTCGCGCCGGAGCCGCATCATCGCCATGTCCATCCCCGCTGCCCGGTCGTCCGTGTGACGTGGCACAGCTTACGTACCCGCGCCCCGGCGCGCTCATAGGCCGCGCCCTCGCGCACCGACCGATTGTCAGTGCCGGGTGGGAAACTTGAGTGGTGGTCAGGGGAGTGGCGGAGCCCAGGTCCTCAGGCCCGTGCGTGATCTCAAAGGTCTGACGCAGAAGGGGGATTGGATCGTGAAGGGTGACCGGGTGGAGATAGTCGTGGACGCGGGGGACACGACACGGACCTACGAAGTGGTGGCGAGCCGGGCGGGCCGCAGGGTGGAGACCGCGGTGCGCCGGGGAGTGGTGGAAGTGAGCGAAGTCACCCGCGGTGGAGGGGTGGTCAGAACGGCGCGGTTCATGGCCACGCGGGTTCTCGCGCTGGTCGAGCAGCCGGTGCCCCGGGGGGAGCCCTCGGAGCGCTCCGAGGAGCGTCCCTTCCGGGATGACCCCGGGAGCTAGACCCGTCTCTCCACCCAGGGGAGTACGTGACGGGCGTCCGGCTCATCCTCCGGGAGGCCCGGCAATCGGTACGCGGGCATGACGACCGGGGCCCGCCGGATCCCTAATGTTGAGGTCAAGCGGCGGGTGAAGCACTCGTCCCCCGAGGTCACACACTCGCCGCGCTCGGAACAGGACAGGAGAGGGACCATGGCGGACACGGCATCGCGGGCGATGATCCGCACGCAGGGACGCAAGGCGTTCGCCGCGTTCGGCGGGCGCCGGTCCGGCACCCGCCACCCCCTGGTGGCGACCGCCATGGTCCTTCCTCTGGCAGCCCTGCTGGTGGTCGTCTTCGGCGGCTGGGAAGCAGTGGTGACACAAGCGTCGTCCGTGGGCGTGATGCTGGGGCGCTGAGCGGCGCTTCGGATCCGGGAGAGCGGCCCGGGTCGGGGACATCCGGCCAACAACCCCGTGGGGACGGGGGTGCGGCGGACGGCAGCGTTTGGCCGGTCAGCTGGGGAGCTGACCGGCCATCGCGCTGTCCGGGCCCGGTTCCCCCGCCGTACGCTCGGCACGGAACACCACGCATCCGGGGGCCTCCATGACCGCATCCGTCGTACGCGCACTGGGCCTCGTCGCCCACGACACCGCACACCCGGCGGTGCGCTCCGCGGACCCGGCGGGCTGCCGGGCCTGCGGCCGGGGAAGCACCGTGCTCGCCGACCGGCCGGACGGGACGGTCGTACGGCACGGCGAGATCGTCGCCAAGGCCCACGCCGACGGTACGGACCCGGCCGGGCACCGCGTCAGGCTGGCCATCGCCGCACATCCCCTGCTCACCGGAGTTCTGCTGCCACCGCTTCCGGCCGCCGCCGAGGAACTGCGCGGCCGGCCGGTGACCGCGTGGCCGTACGGCACCCCGGTCGACCCCGCCGACCCCGACGCCGCCCCCTGGGAGCAGGCCGGCACGCTCATCGCCCGGCTGCACGCCCTGCCGCTCGCGGCACTGTCCGAAGCCGTGGCCGAGGCCGGTGCGGCGGTGGGAGTCGAAGCCGCGGCGGCAGCCGGAGCCGGAGCGCGGGCCCCCACCGGTTCGGGCTCCGGCCACCGGCTGCCGTACATGCGGGGACCCGCCAAGGCCGCCCGCGCCGTCGCCCGGATGCGCGCCGCGGGACCGCACCCCGCCGCCGTTCCCGTGGAGCGCGCCTGGCAGCGCCTGCCCGCCTGGGCCCGTGGCGAGGCGCGCCCGCCCGGACCGTACGCCCTGTGCCACGGCGATCTGCACCTGGGCCAGCTCGTACGCCACCCGGCTCCGGACGGCCCCTGGCTGCTCATCGATGTCGACGACCTCGGACTGGGCGACCCGGCCTGGGACTTGGCCCGCCCCGCCGCCTGGTACGCGGCGGGACTGCTGCCCCCCGAGACCTGGCTGCGCTTCCTCGGCGGCTACCGGTCCGCGCGCGGCCCCGCCGTGCCCGCCGCCCCCGACGCGGATCCCTGGCCCCGGCTGGATGTCGCGGCCCGCGCCCTCACCGTGCAGACCGCCGCGCTGGCCATCGCCAAGTCCAGCGCGGAGGGCCGGGATCCGGACGAGGCCGGCATGCTGATGATCGACGCCTGTACGCGGATAGCCGACCTCGCAACCGAGTTGGCGCCCGGGGCGTCGTCGTAGGGTGAGGCCACACATGAACCCACGGCCGCCGGGAGCGCGTTACGGCGATCCCGGATGAATGGCGAGGAGCGAGCAGACCATGCAGTGTCCCAAGTGCCACGCGGCGATGCACACATACAACCGCAACGGTGTCCAGATAGAGCAGTGCAGCGGCTGCCGGGGAATCTTCCTCGACTACGGCGAGCTGGAGTCCCTGACGCGCCTGGAGTCGCAGTGGTCGCAGCAGGCGCCGCCCGTACAGCAGGCCCCGCCCCCGCCTCCGCAGGCGTACCCCGCCACCCCCGCTCCCGCCTGGGGCGCGCCTCAGCACGGCGGCGGCCATTACGGCGGTCACCACGGCGGGCACCACCGTCAGAAGAGCTTCGGACGGATGCTCTTCTCCTCCTGAGCAGGGATATGACGAAGCCCCCGGCCATGGAGACGGCCGGGGGCTTCGGGCAGTGCGCGATACTGGGATTGAACCAGTGACCTCTTCCGTGTCAGGGAAGCGCTCTCCCGCTGAGCTAATCGCGCAGGTAGAACCCGCGTGTACTGCGTGCGCGATACTGGGATTGAACCAGTGACCTCTTCCGTGTCAGGGAAGCGCTCTCCCGCTGAGCTAATCGCGCGGGGAATCCGGATGGATCCAGTGGACGATACTGGGATTGAACCAGTGACCTCTTCCGTGTCAGGGAAGCGCTCTCCCGCTGAGCTAATCGTCCTTGGAGGTGGAGACGGGATTTGAACCCGTGTAGACGGCTTTGCAGGCCGTTGCCTCGCCTCTCGGCCACTCCACCCAGGAGTACGGGGGCTCGGGAAGGGTCCCCCATATTCGAGCGGACGACCAGGTTCGAACTGGCGACCTCAACCTTGGCAAGGTTGCGCTCTACCAACTGAGCTACGTCCGCGTATCGGTTCCGGTCCGTCGTACGGCCCGGCGACGTGTTGAACTCTAGCGGATTCCGGGGCCAGCACAAAAACGCGTTTCCGCAGCGTGCTGGGGTGCGTTCGCCGTACGTTCAGCCCGGAGCGGACCAATGGAGGCTGTTCTAGACTCGCAAGCGTGCACGACCTCGCTCCTTTGGCCCGCTTCGGCGGCCTTGTCGCCTTCGGTCTGCGGGATGTCACCCATGATCCGGAAGCGCTCGACTCCGCCGGGTTCTGGGCCGTCGCCGCGGACTTCGAGGGCCGTCTCACCTGCGCTCGCTTCGACGAGGTACGGACGGAGCCGGTGCCCGTACCCGTGCCGGGGCAGTGGCGTGGACCCGCCGCCGATGACTGGACGTCGTCGCTCGACCGCGACGCGTACACCAAGGGTGTCCGCCGGATCCGTGAGTACATCGCGGCGGGCGATGTGTACCAGGTCAACCTCTGCCGGGTGCTCTCCGCGCCGCTGCCCGCTCCGGACACGGCCGATGTCGACGCACTGACAGCGCTGCTCGCGCGCGACAACCCCGCTCCGTACGCCGGGACGATCCGGCTGCCCGCGCACGGCGTGGAGATCGCGACCGCCTCGCCCGAGCTGTATCTGAGCAGGGCCGGCCGTACCGTCGAGTCCGGTCCGATCAAGGGCACCGCCCGCACCGCGGAAGAGATGCTGGAGAAGGATCACGCCGAGAACGTGATGATCGTGGACCTCGTCCGCAATGACCTGGGCCGCGTCTGCGCCACCGGATCCGTGACGGTCCCCGCGCTCTGCGCGGTCGAGCCGCACCCCGGGCTGGTCCATCTCGTCTCGACCGTACGGGGCGAACTCGACGGGAACGCGGGCTGGCCGCGGCTGCTGCCCGCCACGTTCCCGCCCGGCTCGGTCAGCGGCGCCCCCAAGTCCAGCGCCCTGCGGATCATCGAAGAGCTGGAGACCGCCCCGCGCGGCCCTTACTGCGGCGGTATCGGCTGGGTCGACGCCGACCGCGGCACGGCGGCGCTGGCGGTCGGGATCCGTACCTTCTGGATCGACCGCGACGCGGCCCCGGGACCCGTCCTGCGCTTCGGCGCAGGAGCGGGCATCACCTGGGGATCCGACCCCGAGGGGGAGTGGGCGGAGACCGAGCTGAAGGCCGCCCGGCTGCTCGCGATAGCGTCGGGCGCGTACGAAGCGAGCGGAAGGACCGGGTAGATGAAGATCTGGGTCAACGGCGGACTGCACATGGCCGAAGGCGCTCTTGTGTCCGTGCTCGATCATGGACTGACCGTGGGGGACGGCATCTTCGAGACGGTCAAGACCGTCCAGGGCCGGCCCTTCGCCCTCACTCGCCATCTGGACCGGCTGAGCCGCTCCGCCCGCGGGCTCGGGCTGCCGGAGCCGGATCTCGACGAGGTACGCCGCGCCTGCGCGGCCGTTCTCGACGCCAACCCGGTGGACCTGGGACGGCTGCGGATCACCTACACCGGCGGACTCTCCCCGCTCGGTTCCGACCGGGGCGAGGCGGGCCCGACCCTGGTCGTCGCCGTCGGCGGGACGAAGCGCCGCCCCGACACCACCGCCGCCATCACCGTCCCCTGGACGCGCAACGAACGCGGCGCGGTGACCGGCCTCAAGACCACCTCGTACGCGGAGAACGTCGTCGCCCTCGCGAGGGCGCGGGAACAAGGCGCGAGCGAGGCGCTTTTCGCCAATACCGTCGGCGCGCTCTGCGAGGGCACGGGCTCCAATGTCTTCGTCGTCCTCGACGGCGAGTTGCACACCCCGCCGCTCGCGTCCGGCTGCCTCGCCGGTATCACCCGGGCCCTGACGGCCGAGTGGTGCGGTGCCCATGAGACGGATCTGCCGCTGGACGTCCTGGAGCGCGCGGAGGAGATCTTCCTGACCTCCACGCTGCGCGACGTACAGGCGGTCTACCGTCTTGACGACCGTCAACTGTCCGCCGCCCCGGGGCCGGTGACCACCAAGGCGATGCGCGTCTTCGAGGAGCGGGCAGGCGCCGACCTGGATCCCTGAGGCCCGGTGAACGGCGCGGCCGGTCCGAAAAACGGATGACTCCGCGCCACGCGACGGGTACAACTCCCCTGATGACCACCACCCTGCGGCCGACCGGGCCGCTTCAGCAAACCGACGACGGCGGGAAGTCACGCTCCTACGAGGTCTGCGTGAACAGCCGCCCCGTCGGCACGATCGAACTCGCCACGGACCCCAACTTCGGGCACACGGCCGGGATCATCCAGGCTCTGCGCATCGATGAACCGGACCGCAGGCGCGGCCGGGGCACCGTCGCCGCGCTCGCCACCGAGGAGGTTCTGCGCGGCTGGGGCTGCGGCCAGGTGCTGGCCTCCGTACCGCCCGACGCGGTCCCCGCGCTCCGCCTGCTGGAGTCCCTGGGCTACACCGAGCGCAGCCGCAACATGGCCAAGCCGGTGCCGCCCCGGGCTCCGGAGCTCCCGGCGGATGTCGAGGGCCGTCCGATGAACGACGCGGAATACGAGATCTGGCAGGCACAGGCCCTCGACGATTACGCGCGCAACTGGATGGCCCGGGGCGTGCCGCCCGAGCAGGCCCGCGCCAAGGCGGAGACGAGCCACCGCGAGATCCTTCCCGAGGGCCTGGCCACCCCCGGCGTCTCGATCACCGTCCTCGTCCACGCGGGAACCGTCGTCGGCCATGTCTGGGTGGCGCCGGGCGAGGTGAGTCCCGGCGAGTGGGGTTCGTGGGTGTTCGACGTGGCGGTGGCCGAGGACCAGCGCGGCAAGGGCTACGGCCGCGCACTGATGCTGCTCGCCGAGCGGGCGGCGCTGGAGACCGGGGACAGCCTGCTCGGACTGCATGTGTTCGCGAACAACACCCCGGCGATCCGGCTGTACGAATCGCTCCAGTACGCCACCACGAACCGCAACTTCTTCAAGCAGCTGCTCTGAGCGCCGCCCCACCTATCCGCGAGGCCTCTAAGCGCTCGCCAGCAGCCGGTCCGCGATCTCCTCGATGCGCCCGCGCAGCCCTTCCTGGCTCTTGCCGCCGTCCAGCCGCTCGTCCCCGATGACATACGTGGGGGTGCCGGTGACCCCGATCGCCTTGCCCTCGGCCTGGTCGGCGTCGACGGCCAGGAGGTGCCGGCCGTCGATCAGCGCGGTGTCGAACTCCTCGGCGTCCAGCCCCAGCTCGCGCGCCACCTCCAGCAGGACGGGTTCCCCCTTGGCCGCCAGCTCCGCCGTCCTGGCGAGTACGGCTTCGACGTACGGCCAGCCGCGCCCCTGCTCCGCGGCTTCCTCGGCGGCCTGTGCGGCGGCGTACGCGTGCTTGTGCTTCTCCAGGGGGAAGTGCCGCAGCCGCGGCTCCAGCCGGTCCCCGTAACGGGCGCGCAGCGCGCGCAGATCGTCCAGGGCCCGGTGGCAGTCGGGGCACTCAAGGTCGCACCACACGTCGAGGACGACGGGGCGGTTGGCGGGGGAGTCGTTCATGGGGCCAGTCTTCCAGCCCGTCGTACCCCGGCCGACCGGGACCCGGGACCGGGACCTGGGACCGGGACCCGGGACCGGGACCTGGGACCTGGGGAGGAGCCCGTCCCCGAGATCTCCCCCAGATCCTCCCGGCCTCGCCCCGCACCGTGGCCCTACCGGGTCGCGAGGTGCAGGATGGAGAGCGAGAAGTGTTCGGCCGATGAAGCGCTCTGCCTGGAGGACCTGATGATTGCCGAGACCATTTGCGCAGCGGTGTCAGCAGCGGGCCTGGGCATCGCCGCGATCACGGCGTACCGGAAGCGCTTCCTCGCCGCGGCACGCATCGCCGCCTATTCGCTGGTGCCGGTGGCGCTGGCGATGACCGGCATCGTGAAGTGGGCCGCCAACACGGCGTTCAGCCCGATGGCGTGGGCGGGCTTCGGGGTCCTCGCGATCGCGTGGCTGCTCTTCATGACCACCCGGGCGGTGGAGCGCCGGCGCGGTGGCACGCGCAAGGAGCGCAGGGCCGCGGCGAAGGCCGCGCGCCAGGGAGCCGCGGTCGAACCCGCCGCGTCCGCGCCCTCACTGGGCCCCGGCACCCGGCCGGCCGCTCAGCCCAAGGCCAAGCAGCCCGCGGCGAAGCCCGGTGACGACTTCAGCGACATCGAGGCCATCCTCAAGAAGCACGGCATCTAGGCCCTCGCGGGGTGACCGGAGCGCACTCCCCGTTTCCGGGAGTGCGGGGCAGCATCGCAGGTGAGACGGGATTCGGCGGGATTTCGGGGATGTTTTCCACGGAATATGATGAACTCCCGCCCCGAGGACGCGTGTTGGTCAACGGCCCGGTTCGGGGTACGTCATGATCGCCCCGAGATGCTCGATACCTCACGGGGTGAACCCCCCGCACCCACCGATGAGCAGCGCGGTTGTCTTTTCGCGCTCTCCCAGCCGCCGTTGATGATCTTCCTGGCGGTGATCGGCTCGCTGCTGCTGATGGCGGCGGTGCACGATCTCTTTCTGCTGTGAGCGCCGTCAGCCGGCCGCCGCTTCCTTGCGGCGTGCCCGGTACGCGGCCACATGCAGTCGGTTGCCGCAGGTGCGGCTGTCGCAGTAACGGCGCGAGCGGTTCCGCGACAGGTCGACGAACGCGTGCCCGCAGTCCGGGGCCTCGCAGCGGCGCAGCCGTTCCTGTTCCCCGGCCACGACCATGAACGCCAGTGCCATGCCGCAGTCGGCGGCGAGATGATCGGCGACGGAGGCGCCCGGCGCGAAGTAGTGCACATGCCAGTCGTAGCCGTCGTGATCGGTCAGCTGCGGCGTCGTCCCCGCGGCGGCGACCAGCTGATTGATCAGATCGGCCGCGGAGCGCGGGTCCGGCGTCGCGAAGACCTCCGCGAACCGGGCCCGTACGTCCAGTACGGCCCGCAGATCGCGGTTGCCGAGATCACCCACCCCGCTGATGTCATGGCTCCGTACGAAGCCGTACAGCGCCTCGATGTCCCCGAGCCCGTCCGTAGCGCCGGCGCCGCCCGAATCCTCCTCCGGTGCGGTGTTCACCAGATCGACAACCGTGTCGAGGGCGATCCGGGTGTCGTGTGGAATCAGCACGATCCGCTCCCTGGCCTGCCGCGGGCCGGTGCCCGCCGAATCCCGCCGACTTTAGTCGCTGCCCGCGCCGGACGGGGCCGGGTCGCGAACGCACCGGCGCCGTCGTCGCGGTGGGTTCCGCGGCGACGGCGCCGGTGTCCTCCGTATGCGGTTGTCCGCGCGGCGCCGTCTCCCCGAGTCGGACGGCGCCGTGCAGCTCTCTGCCTGGCTCAGCTCTCGGCCAGGATGTGTGAGAGCTCCGTATCGAGATCGAAGTGACGATGCTCGGTGCCGGGTGGCACCGCGGCGTCGGTCCGCTTGAGGAACGACTCCAGGGCCCGCGCCGGGGCCTCAAGCAGGGCTTCGCCCTCTGGGGAGCTCAGAGCGATGCAGACGACGCCCTGACCGTGACTGCGGGACGGCCAGACTCTGACGTCGCCGGTGCCGGTGGGCCGGTGCAGCCCCTCGGCGAGAAGGTCGCGGGCGAAGACCCACTCGACCGTCTCTTCGGCTCCGGTGTGGAAGGTGGCGTGCACGGCATAGGGATCGGCCGTGTCATACCGGAGGCCCGCGGGTACAGGCAGTGAGGACTCGCTCGATACAACGAGGCGCAGGTGCAGCTCGCAGCTGACCGTGGTGTTCATAAGCGCCAGGGCCTTTCGCTCAGTGTGCGCTCGGGGATTCGCACGTCGGCGAAGTCGACATGCCACCTACGGTGCCGTTGTAAACCCCTCTGTCTGTTTTGTGATTCTTCGGGTAGCTCGTACGGCCGTGTGTGACTTCGGGTTATACGGCCATTCCGGTGACGCGGGTGATTCCGGTAGGTTGGGGCTCATGCGTGCGGAGAGTGACGAGCGGGGGCATGTCGTGGCGCCGACGACCGAGCGGCCCGTAGTGGGGGACGTGGCGGAGGGTGGCGCGGCGGATCCGGAGCGTGAGCTCGGGTCCCGTGCGCCCGGATTCATCAAGGCGTCGCGGACGCTCCATCTGAGCTGGCAGGTCGGCGTGTTCGTGGTCGGCCTCGCGGTGGTGATCGCGGGCGTCTCCATGCTCGTACTGCCGGGGCCCGGCTGGTTGGTGATCTTCGGCGGCATGGCGATCTGGGCGACCGAGTTCGTCTGGGCGCAGTTGGTGCTGCGCTGGACCCGGCGCAAGGTCACCGAGGCGGCCCAGAAGGCCCTGGACCCGAAGGTCAGGCGGCGCAACATCATCCTCACCTCCGTCGGTCTGGTGATCATCGCCGTACTGGTCGGGATCTACCTCTGGAAGTTCGGGATCGTCATGCCCTGGAAGATCGACGAGTGACCCGGAACGCGTCCGGGGACGCCGCTGACATGGGGTAATGTGTGCGGTGCGTCCGGGCGATTAGCTCAGTGGGAGAGCGCTTCGTTCACACCGAAGAGGTCACTGGTTCGAACCCAGTATCGCCCACCCGGAACCGAGGCTCCGAAGACCGGCAGGGTCTTCGGAGCCTCGGTCGTTTTTTCCCGCTCACCGCATCCGGCCCAGCGTCCCGCGCAGTCGGCGGGCCTCCCTCAGACGCTGTTCGTACGTCGCCCCCACCGCGAGGAGCAGCAGGCCGGCCAGGGCCGGCGGCAGCCACCGCGGCAGGACGCCCACCAGCTGCGCGACGTACGGCGCCAGCTCGTGCAGCGCGTCCAGGGCGAGCACCGCGCCGCCCAGCACCAGAGGCGCCTGGAGCCGCAGCCGGGCCCCGGTGAGTGTGAGCGCCAGCGCCGCCAGGCCGAGCAGCAGCGGCCTCGGCCAGCCCGGATCGCCCCAGACCGCCAGCAGGCTCGGCAGCAGCGTGGCCGCCAGCCCGGGGCCGTACGCCGTCCATGACGAGGCCTCCGGGGCGCGCCGGCGCCGCAGCAGCCCGACGGCGAGCGCTGGCAGTGTCACCGGCAGCGTGTACGCCTCGGGGGCCGCTACGCCGGACGAGGCCAGCCGCACCCAGGTGGCGAGGACGAAGAGCGCGGTCGCGGCGTACCCGGCCACCCGCCGCCGCTCGGTCCGTACCGCCGTGCCCGCCGCGATCACCCCGCACAGCGCGAGCACCAGCGCCAGCACGGGTGCCCGGCCCGAGGCGAGGACCACGGCGAGCACCGCGGCCCCGGCGGAGGCCAGCTCGATCGGCGGCGCCACCGGATGGCGGCGCAGCCGGGCGCCCAGCAGCGCCACGGCGCCGGGTACGGCGAGGAGCGCCACGGCGGTGCGCTCGGCGGGCAGCCCGATGGCCGGGCAGGCCGCGGCGACCAGCGCGGTCGCGTACCCGACAGCCACGCAGGCGAGGAGCGCGCGCACGGTCGGCGACGGCCGTGAAGCCGCCTGGGTGCCCGCTGCGGCGCCTCGCGCGCGTACCGTCTCCCCGGCTACGGCCGCCCCCGTGAACAGCGCGCACAGCGCCGCGAGCGTCGTCACCGTCGCGGTCCGGGTGGCGAGGGACAGCAGCGACACGGAGACCGAGCCCGCCAGGGCGCAGACCAGCGCGGTGATCGTCACCGCCGTACCCATCGCAGCGCGCGGGCGCACGACGACCGTCGGCACGACCACCGCCAGCAGGGCCGCCGTCAGCGCCAGGGGCGCCGCCACCGCCGCCGGATACCCCAGGTCCAGCGTGGGCGGCGCCACCAGAACGGTGGCCCAGCCGAGCACGACAGCACCGCAGAGCACCGGAACACGCCACTGCCGCCCGCCGTCGGCGGAGTCCGGTGCCCCCGGCGGCAGGCGGTACGCGCCCGCCGCCACCCCGGCCGCGATCAGCAGCACCAGAGGCGCCGTCGGCTGCCCCGCCCACGGAAGATCCACACCGAACGCCGCCCGCGCGCCGCTCGGAGCGCCCGTCCAGATCGCGGTGACCCGGCTCAGCGCGCCCAGCAGCACCACGGCGAGCGCCGGCAGCGTCCACAGGACCGAGGCCGCCCCCACCGCCCCCGCCGCGCCGGCCAGACCCCGTACCACCGCGTGCGGCAGCCGGGTACGTACGACCGTCAGCAGAGCGACCCCGCACAGCAGATACCCGAGCACGGCCCAGCCGTCCGGCACGGCCGTACGGACCGCACCACCGGCCGCCGCGACCGCCGCCAGCCCCGCCGCCCCCGCGCACACGGGCGCCATCCGGCTCGTGCGCCACGCCGCGAACAGCGCGAGCGCCGCCGCCGCGAGCAGCAGTGCCCCGGGCCCGGCCGCGGCGAGCGGTGTCCCGGCCGCCACCGACAGCCAACCACCCGTCAGCAGCGCCGCTCCCGACGTCACGCAGGCGGCGACGATCGCGAAGGACCGCACGGATCCCGGCTTCAGCCGCAGGGCGAGCGCGGTGTCCAGCGCGGCCGTCACCAGGAGCGCCCAGGCCGTCGTCAGCGCGGACGCCTCGACGGCCAGGGAGCCGAGAAACAGCGGGAGTTGGGCCGTCACCACCGCTATGGGCAGCGGAAGCCGGAGCCGGTCGAGTGCCGATCCGTACCCGGCCCAGAGCGCGGCGAGCACGGCGGTGGCGCCCGCCGCGTAGCGCAGGCCGTCCGTCCTGGGCAGCGCCACCTCGTGGAGCGCGTACGCGTCCAGCACCATCAGCGCCAGTCCGAACGCCGCCACGGCCTCCGCGGTCGAGGCGAGCCCGCGGCGCAGCAGCACCGCGGGAACGGTCAGCGCCAGGACCGTGATGACCGTCAGCACCGCCGCCCGGCTGCCCACGCTCAGCTGTCCCCAGCTGACCAGAGTGAACGCGATCGCGGCGACTGTCAGCAGCACCCCGCCCAGTGCGAGCAGCGCGTTCTGCGCGCTCGGCGGGGGTATCTCCCCGGCGGAGCGCGGGGCGGGTGTCGGCCGCGGGCCGGGCGGCACCGGCCGCGCGTACGGCCACGGCGGCGGCGCCGACCGCGCGAGGAGACTCACCAACTGAGCCCTGCGCGCCAGCAACTGGCCCCTGCGCGTGTCGAGTCGGACCAGCTCCTGGTCGATCATCGCCAGCTCCTGGGCGGGCGGCGGAATGTTCTCCATGGACTGGGAGTGTGTCCGGCGCCACACGGTCCGGCATCGGCGCGCGTACTCAGACGCGGGGGTGAGTACGCCGCGTTCGGTTTGAAGGAAGCCCGCGAGGACCTGTATGGTTCAGTCCGTTCCCGGGCGATTAGCTCAGTGGGAGAGCGCTTCGTTCACACCGAAGAGGTCACTGGTTCGAACCCAGTATCGCCCACCGGGAAAGGCCGGTCCGTCGATGACGGACCGGCCTTCGCGCGTTCCGGCCCCCCAGCTCCTGTCCGGCGGATCTTCGTGGATCAGGCCGCCTCGGCGGGCAGTTCGGGCCGCAGGGGCCAGGCCGGATCCGTCGAATCCTCGCCGCCGCGCGAGAACCAGGTCTGCTGCCCCCGGGTCTGCGCCGCGTGCCAGACGGCCTGGAGCGTATGCAACTCCGTTGCGCTCAGCCGCTCCATCCGCGCGGAGAAGCGCCGCCCGACCGCGCGCACGACGTCGAGCGCCGCCTGCGCGGCCAGTTCGCCACCGGTCGCGTCCCGTACCCCGTCCAGCTCGATCTCGTAATGGGCGCAGAGATCGGCGAGCGTACGGCCGCCCTTGCGATAGCGGTCCAGATGGTTGTCGAGGACCAGGGGGTCAAGCACACACAGCGGTACGTTCTGTAGACACTCGGCGAGGGACGAGGCGCGGTGGCGGCGCAGTTCACGGTCGAGGACCGTCAGATCGAACGGCGCGTCCATCACCACGAGCGGCCGGCCCCCCGCGCACTGCCCGGCCAGCGCCCGCGCCATCTCCTCCACCGCCGGCGCCGGCCAGCGGCCGTTGCGGTGCAGGAAATCATCGGTGAGTCCGTGCACCTCGGTGGAGGCCGGGGGCACGGGCACCCCGGGATCGATCAGCCAGCGCGTCACCCGTGGCCGGGCGCCCGCCATGTCCTGGACGACCAGAGCGGCCGAAACGATCCGGTCCTCCTCGACGTCCACCCCCGTCGTCTCGGTGTCGAACGCGGCCAGCGGCCCTTCGTACCAACACGTCATTCCCGAACTCCTCGCGCATGAGCGGCAGATGTTCCAGCTCTGCCCGAAAAGGGGATACCCGGACAGGTCGTTCGGTACGCGCCGTGTCCAGTGGGCGCCGTACGGTGACCGGACCGGCTGGCGGGCTGCCCATGGCCGCCCGCCGGCCTCCCGGCAAACCGTTTCGCGCGCGGTCCTCCGGGCTCGGTACGATTCAGAACGCGCAGTGTCCGCTGTCGCGCCCCGTGAGTCAGGAGAGACCGGTGTCAGACGTCCGTGTGATCATCCAACGCGATTCCGAGCGGGAAGAGCGCGTGGTGACGACGGGCACTACGGCGGCCGACCTCTTCCCCGGTGAGCGCACCGTGATCGCCGCGCGCGTGGGTGGCGAGCTGAAGGACCTGGCGTACGAGATCGCCGAGGGCGAGGTCGTCGAGCCCGTCGAGATCTCCTCCGAGGACGGCCTAGCGATCCTGCGCCACTCCACCGCGCATGTCATGGCGCAGGCCGTGCAGGAGCTGCACCCCGAGGCCAAGCTGGGCATCGGCCCGCCGGTCAAGGACGGCTTCTACTACGACTTCGACGTCGCGACCCCCTTCACCCCCGATGACCTCAAGGCCATCGAGAAGAAGATGCAGGAGATCCAGAAGCGCGGGCAGCGCTTCTCGCGCCGCGTCGTCACCGACGAGGCGGCCCGCGAGGAGCTGGCGGCCGAGCCGTACAAGCTGGAGCTCATCGGCATCAAGGGCGCCGCCTCCACCGACGACGGCGCGGATGTCGAGGTGGGCGGCGGCGAGCTGACCATCTACGACAACCTGGACGCCAAGACCGGCGAGCTGTGCTGGAAGGACCTCTGCCGCGGTCCCCACCTGCCCACCACCCGCAATATCCCGGCGTTCAAGCTGATGCGGAACGCCGCCGCGTACTGGCGTGGCAGCGAGAAGAACCCGATGCTCCAGCGCATCTACGGCACCGCGTGGCCGTCGAAGGAAGAGCTGAAGGCGCATCTGGAGTTCCTTGCCGAGGCCGAGAAGCGCGACCACCGCAAGCTCGGCAGCGAGCTGGACCTGTTCTCCTTCCCCGACGAGGTCGGTTCGGGGCTCGCGGTCTTCCACCCCAAGGGCGGCGTCATCCGCCGGGCGATGGAAGACTACTCGCGCCGCCGGCACGAGGAGGAGGGCTACGAGTTCGTCTACACGCCCCACGCCACCAAGGGGAAGCTCTTCGAGAAGTCCGGGCACCTGGACTGGTACGCCGACGGCATGTACCCGCCCATGCAGCTCGACGAGGGCGTGGACTACTACCTCAAGCCCATGAACTGCCCGATGCACAACCTGATCTTCGACGCGCGGGGCCGGTCCTACCGTGAGCTGCCGCTGCGGCTCTTCGAGTTCGGGACGGTCTACCGGTACGAGAAGTCGGGCGTCGTGCACGGACTGACCCGGGCCCGCGGCTTCACCCAGGACGACGCGCACATCTACTGCACCAAGGAGCAGATGGCGGACGAGCTGGACTCGACGCTCACCTTCGTGCTGAACCTGCTGCGCGACTACGGTCTGACCGACTTCTATCTGGAGCTGTCCACCAAGGACCCGGAGAAGTTCGTCGGCACGGACGAGGCGTGGGACGAGGCCACCGAGGTCCTGCGGGCGGTGGCCGAGAAGCAGGGCCTGCCGCTGACCCCCGACCCGGGCGGCGCCGCGTTCTACGGTCCGAAGATCTCGGTGCAGGCGCGGGACGCCATCGGCCGTACGTGGCAGATGTCGACCGTGCAGCTGGACTTCAATCTGCCCGAGCGCTTCAACCTGGAGTACACCTCGCCGGACGGGTCCAAGCAGCGTCCCGTCATGATCCACCGCGCGCTGTTCGGCTCCATCGAGCGCTTCTTCGCGGTGCTCCTGGAGCACTACGCGGGCGCGTTCCCGGCGTGGCTGGCGCCCGTGCAGGCGACGGGTATCCCGATCGGCGACGCGCACATCCCGTACCTCCAGGAGTTCGCCAAGGCGGCGCGGGCCAGGGGGCTGCGGGTCGAGGTGGACTCGTCGTCCGACCGTATGCAGAAGAAGATCAGGAACGCGCAGAAGCAGAAGGTCCCGTTCATGATCATCGCGGGGGACGAGGACATGGCCAATGGTGCCGTCTCCTTCCGTTACCGCGACGGTTCGCAGGAGAACGGGATCCCCGTCGACGAGGCCATCGCGAAGATCGCCAAGATCGTCGACGAGCGCGCCCAGGTCTGACGGAACCCAGTGCGGGTCCTAGGCCCTGTCTTCAAAGTCCCGCCTGCTCGGCGACGCCCGGCACGCACGCTCGCCGCGTTGTCGGGATCGCCCCAGTACATCCAGTACTGGGGCGACCCTCCGCCTTGCGATCGCACGCACCGACCGCCGCCGAGCCCACCCTCCGGGCGGACGGCGCTACTTTGAAGACAGGACCTAGGCCCCCGGGGAATCGCTCCCCGGGGGCCCCTCCTTGTCCTCCCTGCTGAAGACCTGGATCAGCCAGGACGAGAACGAACCGGTCACCGCGCCGAGCAGCGCCAGCCCGCACGCCATCAGGAACACCGCGAACACCCGGCCGAGCGGCGTCACGGGCGTCACATCGCCGTAGCCGACGGTGGTGATCGCCGAGCAGGCCCACCAGACCGAGTCACCGAACGTGGTGATCGTGGCCCCAGGCGCGTCATGCTCCTGCTGATAGACGGCGAGGGCCGCGGCGAAGCTCAGCAGGACGGACGAGATCCCGGCGTACGCCATCACCCGCGCGTACAGACTGAGCCGTGGGCGGTCCCGGCGCCGCTGGAGCGTCATATAGGTGTTCACGATCCGCAGCGGACGCAGCAGCGGCAGTACCAGGACGACGGTGTCCAGCCAGTGCGTACGGACGAACCGGAGGCCCTGGCCGCTGAGCACCAGCCGTACCCCGTAGTCCACCGCGAAGAGCAGCCAGATCAGCAGGGCCAGGGCCGTCGCGAGGTCGCGCCAGAACGGAGCGGCGCTGTGGTTCAGGACGCGTACCGCGTAGCAGAGGAGGAACAGCACCGAGGCCACGAGCAGCGGCAACTCCGTACGCCGCTCCCAGCCGAGCTGCCGGTCGGGCCCATTTCGGACATGCATCGCCCCAGCATCGCGGGGGCCCGTCGGGCGCGGGCCCGGCGACACGCTCCGCGGGGCCGAAGTCATATGCTGCACAGCATGACGAGTGAGCCGGAGCAGCAGATCGGAGTGGGGACCCAGGACGCGTTCCAGCGCCTGTGGACGCCCCATCGGATGGCCTATATCCAGGGCGAGAACAAGCCCACCGGGCCCGGCGCCGAAGACGGCTGTCCCTTCTGCTCCATCCCGTCCAAGTCGGACGAGGACGGGCTGGTGATCGCGCGCGGAGAGCGGGTGTACGCGGTGCTGAACCTCTACCCGTACAACGGCGGGCATCTGATGGTGGTGCCGTTCCGCCATGTCGCCGACTACACGGAGCTGGACGAGGCGGAGACCGCCGAGCTCGGCCTGTTCACCAAGCGGGCGATGACCGCGCTCCGTACGGCGTCCGGCGCGCACGGCTTCAATATCGGGATGAACCAGGGCACCGTGGCCGGAGCCGGGATCGCTGCCCATCTGCACCAGCATGTGGTGCCGCGCTGGGGCGGCGACACCAACTTCATGCCTGTCGTCGGACATACGAAGGTGCTTCCGCAGCTGCTCGCCGACACCCGGGCGATGCTGGCCGATGCCTGGCCGCACCGCCCGTAGGCAGCGCCGCTACGCGTCGTAGGCGTCGGCCTTCTTCGGGGACAGGTCCTGCACCGCGCCACTCAGCGAGGACGCGCGGCCCTGGAAGCGCTCGGTGTCCACGCCGTGCTCCTCAAGCACCCGCAGCGCGGCCTTGTGAGCCACGCGCAGCACCGGGGTGGCGGCGCGCATCGCGTCGTCGGCCATGAAGCGGTGACGCCAGGGCTGATCGGCCCAGGCATGCCGCAGGCCGAAGGGCTCGGGCAGCGACAGCTTGCCGCCGAGGAAGTCCAGGATCGGCGGATACCAGGTGAAGGGCGCGCGGACCGCGAGCCGCACCACCTCGGGCGGCTCGACCAGGGGCAGTGTGCGCGAGGTGGTCTCCCAGAACCGGACCGTCTTGGCGACCGTGACCGTCTTCGGCGAGGACTTCGTGGTGAACAGGGAGTGCACCGGGCCCAGGGCATGACCGGTGACCTCGACACGCAGGGTCTCGTGGAGCACGGTGACCGTGATCATCATGGTGATCACCAGCTGGCCGTCCCAGAGGACGAACTGCACGCCCAGATAGTGCCGGTCGCCGCCGCCGAACTGCTGGTGGTTGCAGATCCGCTGTATCTCGTGCGGCTTCACCTGGAAGGCCTCCACGTCCTGGCCCTCGCGCCGGGACACCGAGCCCGCGCCCTCGCCGACCGGCGACACGATCCAGTGCTTCACCGAAGGCTTGGGGAAACCACCGGAGTTGAGGGGGCCGCGCTCCAGCATCTTCAGCTGGTCGTGGATCGCCCGTATCACGTCGTAGGCACGGAACTGGTGGATCTCCTTGCCCGGGTCCTTGGGGACCAGCTCCTCGGCGAGCTGCCAGCTGCCCCAGCGGGTGCCCATGCCCAATATGCCCTTGGGACCGGCGTAGAAGACCATGTTGGACCGCTGCTCGGCGGTGAGTTTCTCCAGGCCCTGGCGCATCGCCTCCCGGGTGGCGTCGCCCGGGTTCCCCGGTACGGCTTCGGGGATCTTGGCTCCCACACCGCCGCCCGAGAGGAGATTGTCCCAGCGGGTGCGCAGATCCTTCGCGGTCGTCTCGCAGATCCGCCTGGCCACCAGCCAGCCGGCGACGGGCGCGACGATCATGCCGCGCAGATACCAGCCGAGGACGCCGTTGAACGGCAGCGCGACCAGGACGATCACAGCCAGCGCCGCCACCGCGAGCAGCAGGGCGCCGCCCACCATTCCGGCCCGCTTGTCCTTGGCCCCCGCCAGCGTGCGACGCAGCTGGAACACGCCCAGCCAGAGCAGCAGGCCGGGCAGGAACAGCACCCCGAACACCACGGTCACAGCGGTGAGTTTGGCGTCACGCTCCTTGCGGATACGTGTCGCCGCCAGCGCGTGCTCCACCACTGTCTGCGGCTCCATGCCGAAGGACTGGATCAGCGCGCCACGGCCGCCGCCGAGCATCCGCAGCTGTACGGCACGGGCGAACGCCTCGCCCAGATTCGGCTCGAAGAGCGAGAACCTGCCCTTCGAGACTTTGGACTTGTGCCACTCGTTGTCGGCCTTGAGGATCTCCTCGACCGGACTGTCCCGGTACGCGGCCGAGGCGAGGGCATGCGTCGCCGCGGTCTGTCCGTCCGAACCCAGGATCGGGACCTGTGCCCCTGGGCCGAAGTCGAATACGTCGTCCGCCACTGACGCCCCTTCGCCACAAGGTTCCGCTGCCGCGGCCGACTTCCCGGCGCGCGTGCCCCGCACACCTGCTGGAGCTGGGCACCACAGCGTAACCGGGCCGCACCCTCCACGTCAGGAGACCTGGCGCTCTTTCGCCACACGTGGCACCCGAAAGCCTGGAACGCGGCAACTGTCCGGCGCCGGAGCCGACTTACGACCGTCCAGGATCTAGACGTTGACCTCCTCCCGCTCGCGCAGCCGGTCCGCGACCGCGGGCGGCATGGGCTCGTGGCGCGCGTACGACCGGCTGAAGCGGCCCGTGCCGTGCGAGACCGACCGCAGATCCACCGCGTACCGTCCGATCTCCAGCTCCGGGACCTCGGCCTTGACCAAGGTCCTTCCCGGACCGGCCTGTTCGGTGCCGATCACCCGGCCGCGCCGGCCGGACAGATCGCTCATCACCGCACCCACGTACTCGTCGGGCACCAGGACCGCCAACTCGGCGACCGGCTCCAGCAGATGGATGGACGCGTCACCCGCCGCCTCGCGCAGCGCCAGGGCGCCCGCCGTCTGGAACGCGGCGTCGGAGGAGTCGACCGAGTGGGCCTTGCCGTCCAGCAGCGTGATCCGGATGTCGACGAGCGGATGCCCCGCCGCGACCCCGCGCGCCGCCTGGAGGCGTATCCCCTTCTCGACGGAGGGAATGAACTGCCGCGGTACGGCGCCGCCCACGACCTTGTCGACGAACTCGATCCCGGACCCGGGAGGCAGCGGATCCACCTCGATCTCACAGATCGCGAACTGTCCGTGACCACCGGACTGCTTCACATGCCGGCCGCGCCCCGCCGAGCTCTCGCCGAAGGTCTCCCGGAGCGCGACCCGGTACGGTACGGCGTCCACCTGCACGCCGTACCGGCTGCGCAGCCGGTCGAGCGCGACCTCCCGATGGGCCTCGCCCAGACACCAGAGCACCACCTGATGGGTGTCCTGGTTCTGTTCGAGCCGCATCGTCGGGTCCTCCGCGACCAACCGCGCGAGCCCCTGCGACAGCTTGTCCTCATCGGCCTTGCTGTGCGCTTCGACGGCCAGCGGCAGCAGCGGATCGGGCATGGTCCAGGGCTCCACCAGGAGCGGATCGTCCTTGGCCGACAGCGTGTCCCCGGTCTCGGCGCGCGACAGCTTCCCGACACACGCCAGATCACCGGCGACGCAGTGGCCCAGCACGCGCTGCTGCTTGCCGAAGGGGGAGGTCAGCGCGCCGATCCGCTCGTCGACGTCGTGATCCTCGTGCCCCCGGTCGGTGAGGCCATGGCCCGAGACATGGACCGTCTCGTCCGGCCGCAGGGTGCCGGAGAAGACCCGTACGAGAGAGATCCTGCCGACATACGGATCCGAGGCGGTCTTGACCACCTCCGCGACCAGCGGGCCCTCCGGATCGCAGTGGATCTCCGGTCCCGGGGCGCCCTGCGGGGTGGTCACCGCGGGGGCCCGCCGCTCCAGCGGGGTCGGGAAGCCGCCGGCGATCAGGTCCAGCATCTCGACCGTACCCAGGCCCTGCCGGGCGCCGGGCGGCGCGGGAGCCGCCGCGAGCACCGGATGGAAGACGCCGCGCGCCACGGCCTTCTCCAGATCCTCGATCAGCGTCTTGACGTCGATCTCCGCTCCGCCGAGGTAACGGTCCATAAGGGTCTCGTCCTCGCTCTCCGCGATGATCCCCTCGATCAGCCGGTCGCGGGCCTCCTCGATCCGCGGCAGCTCGTCGGCGCCGGGCGGATTCTCCCGGCGCTCCCCGGACGCGTAGTCGAAGATCTTCCGCGACAGCAGCCCCACGAGCCCGGTGGCGGGAGCGTGTCCGTCGGGGCCCTCCGCGCCGTGCACCGGGAGATACAGCGGCAGTACGGCGTCCGGGTCGTCGCCGCCGAAGATCCGCGCGCAGATCCCGGTCATCTCGTCGAAGCCGGTGCGCGCCGTGTCCAGATGCGTGACGACGATCGCGCGCGGCATCCCGACCGCCGCGCACTCGTCCCAGACCGTACGGGTCGCACCCGCCACGGCCTCCGCCTCCTGGGCGGCCGACACAACGAAGAGAGCCGCGTCCGCGGCACGCAGACCGGCCCTCAGCTCCCCGACGAAATCCGCGTAGCCGGGGGTGTCCAGCAGATTGATCTTGTATCCGCCCCATTCCAGGGGCACGAGAGAAAGCTGTACGGAGCGTTGCTGCCGGTGCTCGATCTCGTCGTAGTCGGAGACCGTCGCGCCGTCCTCGACCCGGCCCGCCCGGTTCACCGCTCCCGCGGTGAGGGCCAGGGCCTCGACCAGGGTGGTCTTTCCCGAACCGCTGTGGCCCACCAGCACCACGTTCCGTACGGACGCGGGCCGGTCGGCCGTCGGCGCCCTTCCGGCGGCCCCGGGGTGTATACGCGCCTTGTCGCCCATGATTCCTGCCTCTCGATCGTCCACGCGCCCACAGTGAGGCGGTGGAGAGAGGAGCGGGCCGGGTGAGCCGCGCGGCAGCTCCGGCGAGGCCCGCGCTGGTCCTTCGAGCTTCGCACCGCGGCCATGGTGCGTCCATACGTCGTACGCGGCCGCATGGTGCGGGTACCCGGGAGTACGGCGCCGGGGTCGTGACTACGATGGGCCGGGTCCTGTCCGAAGGCCCACGGAGACCCACCGGACAGGGTCCAGCCGGTGGCCGTCGGGGCCACTCGGCCCACCGAACCTCGGGAAGGCCATGCTGAACAAGTACGCGCGTGCATTCTTCACGCGTGTTCTCACACCGTTCGCCGCGTTTCTGCTCCGCCGCGGAGTCAGTCCGGACGCGGTCACGCTCATCGGTACGGCCGGAGTGATGGCGGGAGCGCTGGTCTTCTTCCCTCGCGGGGAGTTCTTCTGGGGCACCATCGTCATCACCGTCTTCGTCTTCTCCGATCTCATCGACGGCAATATGGCCAGGCAGGCGGGGATCTCCAGCCGCTGGGGCGCCTTCCTCGACTCGACCCTCGACCGGGTCGCGGACGGCGCGATCTTCGCCGGCTTCGCGCTCTGGTACGCGGGCACGGGCGACAACAACGTGCTGTGCGCCGTCGCGATCTTCTGTCTGGCCAGCGGCCAGGTCGTCTCGTACACCAAGGCCCGGGGCGAGTCCATCGGGCTGCCGGTGGCCGTCAACGGGCTGGTCGAGCGCGCCGAACGGCTGGTCATCTCGCTGGTCGCGGCCGGTCTCGCCGGACTGCACGGCTTCGGGGTCCCGGGCATCGAGATCCTGCTGCCGATCGCCCTGTGGATCGTCGCCGTGGGCAGCCTCATCACACTCGGCCAGCGCGTCGTCACGGTACGCCGCGAGTCCGCCGAGGCCGACGCCGCCTCGGCCGGTACACGGGGCAGCGGGGCCACCTCATGAGCGGGGCGCGCGACCGCGTGACCGACGCCCTGTACGGGCTCGGCTGGGGAACGGTCAAGAAGCTCCCGGAGCCCGTGGCCACGGCCCTCGGCCGGACCATCGCCGACATCGTGTGGAAGCGGCGCGGGCCGAGCGTGCTGCGCCTCGAATCCAATCTCGCGCGTGTGGTGCCCGACGCCGGGCCCGAACGGCTCGCCGCGCTCTCCAAGGCCGGGATGCGCTCGTACATGCGCTACTGGATGGAGTCCTTCCGGCTGCCCGCGTGGAGCACGGAACGGGTGCGCGAGGGCGCCGAGATCAAGGACATCGACCTGCTGATGGACGGACTCGCCTCCGGACGCGGGGTCGTGCTGGCCCTGCCGCACATGGCCAACTGGGACCTCGCCGGCGCGTGGCTCACCCGGGGGCAGGGGGTGCCGTTCACGACGGTCGCCGAACGGCTCAAGCCCGAGACGCTGTACGACCGGTTCGTCGCCTACCGCGAGAGCCTGGGCATGGAGGTACTGCCGCACACCGGCGGCTCCGCCTTCGGCCGGCTCGCGCGACGGCTGCGGAGCGGCGGTCTGGTCTGTCTCGTCGCCGACCGCGATCTGTCGTCGTCCGGTATCGAGGTCGACTTCTTCGGGGACGCCGCCCGGATGCCCGCGGGTCCCGCGCTGCTCGCCCAGCAGACCGGGGCGCTGCTGATGCCGGCGGCGCTCTGGTTCGACGATTCGACGGTCATGCGGGGACGCGTGTATCCGGCGATCGAGGTGCCGGAGACAGGTTCCCGCGCCGAGAAGACGTCTGTGATGACACAGGCGATGGCCGATGCCTTCGCCGACGGAATCGCCGAACACCCGGAGGACTGGCACATGCTGCAACGGCTGTGGCTCAAGGACCTGGAGCGGGGGCCCGAGTGAGAATCGGCATCGTCTGCCCGTACTCCTGGGACGTACCGGGCGGCGTCCAGTTCCACATCAGGGACCTGGCGGAACACCTGATCCGGCTCGGACACCAGGTGTCCGTACTGGTGCCCGCGGACGACGAGACCCCGCTCCCGCCGTACGCCGTCTCGGCCGGCCGCGCCGTGCCCGTCCCGTACAACGGCTCGGTCGCCCGGCTGAACTTCGGCTTCCTGTCGGCCGCGCGGGTACGGCGCTGGCTGCACGACGGCGGATTCGACGTGATCCACATCCACGAGCCGACCGCGCCGTCGCTCGGTCTGCTCACCTGCTGGGCCGCGCAGGGCCCCATCGTCGCGACGTTCCACACGTCGAACCCCCGGTCGCGAGCGATGATCGCGGCGTACCCGATCCTCCAGCCCGCGCTGGAGAAGATCAGCGCGCGGATCGCGGTGAGCGAGTACGCGCGACGGACGCTGGTGGAACATCTGGGCGGCGACGCCGTGGTCATCCCGAACGGCGTCGATGTCGACTTCTTCGCCAAGGCCGAGGTCAATCCGGCCTGGCAGGGGCGAACCATCGGCTTCATCGGCCGGATCGACGAGCCGCGCAAGGGCCTGCCCGTGCTGATGAACGCCCTCCCGAAGATCCTCGCCGTCTACCCGGAGACGCGCCTGCTGGTGGCGGGGCGCGGGGACGAGAAGGAAGCGGTGGAGTCGCTTCCCAAGGAGATGCGGGAGCGCGTCGAATTCCTCGGGATGGTCAGCGACGAGGACAAGGCGCGGCTGCTGCGCAGCGTCGACCTGTACGTCGCGCCCAACACGGGCGGCGAGAGCTTCGGCATCATCCTCGTCGAGGCGCTGTCGGCGGGCGCGGCGGTGCTGGCGAGCGACCTGGACGCGTTCGCGCAGGTCCTGGACCAGGGTGCGGCGGGCGAGCTGTTCACCAACGAGGACGCGGACGCGCTGGCGGGGGCGGCGGTACGGCTGCTGGGCGACGCGGGGAGGCGCGCGGAGCTGCGGGAGCGGGGGAGCGCGCATGTGCGGCGCTTCGACTGGTCGACGGTGGGCGCGGACATTCTGGCGGTGTACGAGACGGTGACGGACGGGGCGGCGTCGGTGGCGACGGACGAACGGACGGGGCTGGTGGGCCGCTTGTGGCGGCGGGGTGAGAGCGGTTCGTCGTCGAGCGACGCGCTCTTCGCGGGCGGGTAGGTCCTGTTCGGGAGTGCGTTTCGGCCGGGGCCGGTTCTCGTGTGCGTGTGCGTGTGCGTGTGCGTGTGAGGGCGCGGGTGCCGGATGCCCGGCTCCCGCACCCAACCCCGCACCCGCCCGCACCACGGCCCCCCACCGGGAGGCGATAGGTTTCCCGTTGTGATCGAGACCCTTATCTGGATCGTCGTCGCCGTCGTCGCGATCGGCCTCTACCTCAGCTGGACCGCCGGCCGCCTCGACCGCCTCCACGCCCGTATCGACGCCGCACGCGCCGCCCTCGACGCCCAGTTGCTGCGGCGCGCCTCGGTCACCCAGGAACTGGCCTCTTCCGGCGTGCTCGATCCCGCCGCGTCGATCGTCCTGTATCAGGCCGCGCACGCCGCCCGGCAGGCCGAGGAGGAGCAGCGGGAAGTCGCGGAGAGCGAGTTGAGCCAGGCGCTGCGGGCCGTGTTCGGGGAGCCCGCGCAGGTCGAGGCGGTGCGGGCCGCCCCCGGGGGCGAGGACGCCGCGGGGGAGCTCGCCGCCGCGGTTCGGCGCGTACCCATGGCGCGGCGGTTCCACAACGACTCCGTACGCGCGGCCCGTGCGCTGCGGCGGCACCGCAAGGTCCGCTGGTTCCGGCTCGCCGGCCACGCGCCGTTTCCGCTCGCGTTCGAGATGGACGACGAGCCGCCGGTCGCGCTGGCCGACCGGCCGGGTTCCTGAGCACGGGAAACGAGCCACCGCCTGGTCATTGGCCCTTGCTGTGGACTGGTTCCGGGGCGTTTTCTTGGGATGCGTTTCCCCATCGTTTTCAGCCAGTGAGGTCGCTCCGTGTCCACCACGCTTCCCACCGTTCCCCAGTCCCCCGAGACCGGCACCGCGCGCGTGAAGCGCGGGATGGCCGAGCAGCTCAAGGGGGGTGTGATCATGGACGTCGTCACGCCGGAGCAGGCGAAGATCGCCGAGGACGCCGGAGCGGTCGCCGTGATGGCGCTGGAGCGGGTGCCCGCCGATATCCGTAAGGACGGCGGCGTCGCCCGGATGTCCGACCCGGACATGATCGAGGGCATCATCGACGCGGTCTCGATCCCGGTGATGGCCAAGTCCCGGATCGGTCACTTCGTGGAGGCCCAGGTCCTCCAGTCGCTCGGCGTGGACTACATCGACGAGTCCGAGGTGCTGACCCCGGCCGACGAGGTCAACCACTCCGACAAGTGGGCGTTCACCACCCCGTTCGTCTGCGGGGCCACCAACCTGGGTGAGGCGCTGCGCCGGATCGGCGAGGGCGCGGCGATGATCCGCTCCAAGGGAGAGGCGGGCACCGGCAATGTCGTGGAGGCCGTCAGGCATCTGCGGCAGATCAAGAACGAGATCGCCAGGCTGCGCGGGTTCGACAACAACGAGCTGTACGCCGCCGCCAAGGAGCTGCGCGCTCCGTACGAGATCGTCAAGGAGGTCGCGGAGCTCGGCAAGCTGCCGGTGGTGCTGTTCTCCGCGGGCGGTGTCGCCACCCCCGCCGACGCGGCGCTGATGCGCCAGCTCGGCGCCGAGGGCGTCTTCGTCGGGTCCGGCATCTTCAAGTCCGGTGACCCGGCCAAGCGCGCCGCCGCGATCGTGAAGGCCACCACCTTCTACGACGACCCCAAGGTCATCGCGGAGGCGTCCCGCGATCTGGGCGAGGCCATGGTCGGCATCAACTGTGACACCCTCCCCGAGGCCGAGCGCTACGCGAACCGTGGCTGGTAACCGGCCATGAACACCCCTGTGATCGGCGTCCTGGCGCTCCAGGGCGACGTCCGGGAACATCTGACGGCCCTGGCGGCGGCGGGAGCCGAGGCCAGGACCGTCAGGCGCCCGGCGGAGCTCGACGGCGTCGAGGGGCTGGTGATCCCGGGCGGCGAGTCCACCACGATGTCCAAGCTGGCCGCGCTCTTCGGCATGCTGGAGCCGCTGCGGGAGCGCGTACGGGCCGGGATGCCGGTATACGGCACCTGCGCCGGGATGATCATGCTCGCGGAGAAGATCCTCGATCCGCGCTCGGGTCAGGAGACGGTCGGCGGGATCGACATGATCGTCCGCCGGAACGCCTTCGGCCGGCAGAACGAGTCCTTCGAGGCCGCGGTCGAGGTCGGCGGTGTGGACGGTGGTCCCGTGGAGGGCGTCTTCATCCGGGCCCCCTGGGTCGAGTCGGTGGGCGCCGAGGTGCGGGTGCTCGCGGAGTACGGGGGCCATGTCGTCGCCGTACGGCAGGGCAACGCCCTCGCCACCTCGTTCCATCCGGAGCTGACGGGCGACCACAGGCTGCACCGGTTCTTCACTGACATGGTGCGCTCCGCACGGTGACCGGATCCCGGTAGGATCGCTGCCGAACGGAGCAGGATGGGTTACGCGAAGGAGACAGGCAGATGTCCGGCCACTCTAAATGGGCTACGACGAAGCACAAGAAGGCCGTGATCGATGCCAAGCGCGGCAAGCTCTTCGCGAAGCTGATCAAGAACATCGAGGTCGCGGCCCGTACCGGGGGCGCCGATGTCGACGGTAACCCGACCCTCTTCGACGCCATCCAGAAGGCGAAGAAGAGCTCGGTGCCGAACAAGAACATCGACTCGGCCGTCAAGCGCGGCGCCGGTCTGGAGGCCGGTGGCGCCGACTACGAGACGATCATGTACGAGGGATACGGCCCGAACGGTGTCGCGGTGCTCATCGAGTGCCTGACCGACAACCGCAACCGCGCCGCCTCCGATGTCCGCGTCGCCATGACCCGTAACGGCGGTTCGATGGCCGACCCGGGCTCCGTCTCGTATCTCTTCAACCGCAAGGGCGTCGTGATCGTCCCCAAGGGCGAGCTGGGCGAGGACGACGTCCTGGGCGCGGTACTCGACGCGGGCGCCGAGGAGGTCAATGACCTCGGTGAGTCCTTCGAGGTGCTCAGCGAGGCGACCGACCTGGTCGGGGTCCGCACCGCGCTCCAGGAGGCGGGTATCGACTACGACTCCGCCGACGCCAACTTCGTCCCGACCATGCAGGTCGAGCTGGACGAGGACGGTGCGCGCAAGATCTTCAAGCTGATCGACGCCCTTGAGGACAGCGACGACGTACAGAACGTCTTCGCCAACTTCGACGTCTCGGACGATGTGATGGAGAAGGTCGACGCCTGACGGTCACGCCTGACGGTCACGGCTGACACGGCTTCATCTGACGGGCCGACGGGACACGCCCTCCCGTCGGCCCGTCGCGTTGTCAGTGACGACCGATACTGTGCTGATCAGCGGGAACACTTGACCGAGGGAGGGGGCGCCATGCGGGTGCTGGGAGTTGACCCCGGGCTGACGCGGTGCGGTGTGGGCGTCGTCGAGGGCGTCGCGGGCCGTCCGCTGGCCATGCTCGGCGTCGGCGTGGTCCGTACGCCCGCGGACGCGGAGGCCGGCCTGCGGCTCGTCGCCATCGAGCAGGGCATCGAGGGCTGGCTGGACGAGCACCGGCCCGAACTCGTCGCGGTGGAGCGGGTGTTCGCCCAGCACAATGTGCGTACGGTCATGGGCACCGCGCAGGCCAGCGCGATCGCCATGCTCTGCGCCGCGCGTCGTGGCATCCCGGTGGCCCTGCACACCCCCAGCGAGGTCAAGGCGGCCATCACCGGCAGCGGCCGGGCGGACAAGGCCCAGGTCGGCGCGATGGTGACCAGGCTGCTGCGCCTCGACGCCCCGCCGAAGCCGGCCGATGCCGCCGACGCCCTCGCGCTCGCCATCTGCCATATCTGGCGTGCCCCCGCGCTCAACCGGCTTCAGCAGGCGCAGGCGGCGGCCCGTCCCTCCCGTATCCCCACCACCGCATCCGTACGGAAGGTCACGCGATGATCGCCTTCGTCAGCGGCCCGGTCGCCGCCCTCGCCCCGACCACGGCGGTGATCGAGGTCGGCGGCGTCGGCATGGCCGTCCAGTGCACGCCCGGCACGCTCGCCGGGCTGCGCGTCGGGCAGGAGGCGAGGCTCGCCACCTCGCTGGTCGTGCGGGAGGACTCCCTGACCCTGTACGGCTTCGCGGACGACGACGAACGCCAGGTCTTCGAGCTGTTGCAGACCGCGAGCGGGGTGGGCCCGAGGCTGGCGCAGGCCATGCTCGCCGTGCACAGCCCGGACGCACTGCGGATCGCCGTCTCCACAGGCGACGAGAAGGCGCTGACCGCGGTCCCCGGCATCGGCAAGAAGGGCGCCCAGAAGCTGCTGCTGGAGCTGAAGGACCGGCTCGGCGAGCCGGTCGGCGCGGCCGGGCGGCAGGGCGTCGGCTCCGCCGTCTCCGCCTCCTGGAGCGACCAGCTGCACGCCGCCCTGATCGGTCTCGGCTACGCCACCCGCGAGGCCGACGACGCGGTCGCTCTGGTCACCCCGCAGGCCGAGGCGGCGCTCGCTGAGGGGGCGCAGCCTCCGGTGCCCCGGCTGCTGCGGGCCGCGCTCCAGAGTCTGAACAGAACGCGCTGAGCCGGCGCCGTCCGCCCCTCCGTGCCGTACGTCAAGGCGCCGTCCAGCGACGCGCCCCCTTCCCGAGGTGAAACAGAGTGAACTGGGACGACACCAGCGGCATGACGCCGCCGGACGACATCGCCGAGCGGCTCGTCGGCTCGTCCGCCGACGGCGAGGACCAGGCCGTCGAGGCGGCGCTGCGGCCCAAGTCACTGGGTGAGTTCGTCGGGCAGGAGAGGGTCCGTGAGCAGCTTGACCTGGTGCTGAAAGCGGCCCTGGCGCGTGGCGCGACCGCCGATCACGTACTGCTCTCCGGCGCCCCGGGGCTCGGCAAGACCACCCTCTCCATGATCATCGCCGCCGAGATGAACGCCCCGATCCGGATCACCTCGGGCCCCGCCATCCAGCACGCCGGCGATCTCGCGGCGATCCTTTCCTCCCTCCAGGAGGGTGAGGTCCTGTTCCTGGACGAGATCCACCGGATGTCCCGGCCCGCCGAGGAAATGCTCTACATGGCGATGGAGGACTTCCGGGTCGACGTGATCGTCGGCAAGGGCCCGGGCGCCACCGCCATCCCGCTGGAGCTGCCGCCGTTCACCCTGGTGGGTGCCACCACCCGGGCGGGACTGCTGCCGCCCCCGCTGCGCGACCGCTTCGGTTTCACCGGCCATATGGAGTTCTACGAGAGCGCCGAGCTGGAGCGCGTGATCCATCGCTCCGCCCATCTCCTCGACCTGGAGATCGACACGGCGGGCGCGGCGGAGATCGCGGGACGCTCCCGCGGCACGCCCCGTATCGCCAACCGGCTGCTGCGGCGCGTACGCGACTACGCGCAGGTCAAGGCGGACGGCGTCATCAACCGCGAGGTGGCGGCCGTGGCCCTCGGGGTCTATGAGGTCGACGCCCGCGGCCTGGACCGGCTCGACCGCGCCGTGCTGAACGCCCTGCTCAAGCTCTTCGGCGGCGGCCCCGTCGGTCTGTCGACTCTGGCGGTGGCCGTGGGGGAGGAGCGCGAGACGGTGGAGGAGGTCGCGGAGCCATTTCTCGTACGGGAGGGACTGCTCGCCCGTACTCCGCGCGGCCGGGTCGCCACCCCCGCGGCCTGGGCCCACCTGGGGCTCGTCCCCCCTCAGCAGGCCCCAGGAGCGAGCGGACAACCAGGTCTGTTCGGGGCGTGAGGGCGACGACACTCGCGGGGTCAGGAACCCGGGTGCGATGCTGGGCGTTGTTCCAACGAAGCGGACTCGCTTAGACTCCGCCGATGCCGCCCTTCCGGGTCGGCGTGCCCACCCCCGTATACCAGGCCGCTCGACAGCGCGGTCGTGCGAAGGAAGTTCCCTCCCGTGAGTCTCGTGACCCTCCTCCCCTTCATCGTGCTCATCGGGGCCATGTTCCTGATGACCCGGTCCGCCAAGAAGAAGCAGCAGGCAGCCGCGCAGATGCGTGACGAAATGCAGCCCGGCACCGGCATCCGCACCATCGGGGGCATGTACGCCACCGTCAAGGAGGTGCACGACGACATGGTTCTTCTGGAGGTCGCTCCTGGCGTCCACGCCGTCTATGCCAAGAACGCCATCGGCGCCGTCCTGGACGACGACGAGTACAACCGCATCGTGCACGGCGAGGACGACCTCAAGAGCGACCTCGACGCTCCGGTCGTCCCGGACGACGCCTCCTCGCTGACCGAGGCCGACAGCACCCCGGACGAAGCCAAGATCGACCTGGGCAAGAAGCCCGAGGCCGACGACGCCGAGCCCAAGGACGGCAAGGCCGACGGCGAGGCCGGCGCGAAGTAGTCCCGACCGTGCCGACGGGCCGCTCCGCGGCCCGTCGCGGCGTACGGTCGCGCTGGAATTCTGCGGGGGCAGGTCCCCACAACACTTCGTGGCCGCTCCGGCGCACACCCGGCGTGGGGCGGTTGGACAGGGAGAAACGAGAAGGTGGCAGCACCTAATAAGGGCCGCAGGCAAGCGGGGTCCCCAGGCAGGCCAGGGCGCACCCTGGCACTGTTCCTGATTGCCATGGTCGCCCTCACGGGCGGGATGTTCTGGTCCGGTCATGTCACGCCACGCCTGGGGATCGACCTGGCCGGCGGCACGAGCATCACGCTCCAGGCGAAGAACACGCCGGGCAAGCCGAACGCGATCAACAAGACCAACATGGACACCGCCGTCAGCATCATCGAGCGGCGTGTCAATGGTCTTGGTGTCTCGGAGGCCGAGGTCCAGACCCAGGGCAGCAGCAACATCATCGTCAACATCCCCAAGGGGACGAACGAGAAGCAGGCCCGTGATCAGGTCGGCACCACGGCCCAGCTGTACTTCCGGCCGGTACTGACGGTCGCCGCGGGCGGCCCGGCCGCTCCGCAGCCCTCCACCAGTGGCTCCCCGAGCGGTTCTCCGAGCGGCTCCCCTTCTTCCTCCGCGGGTACCCCGTCGAGCGACCAGTCGGCCGGTAACCCCGACGCGTCGACGTCGCCCTCATCGAGCTCCACCTCTCAGGGCCGTGCCGTCACGGACGCCCTGAAGAAGGACACGACGCCCTCTCCGGGCTCGTCCTCCTCGGGCAAGCCCGGCTCCTCGGAGCCCCCCGCCCCCTCCGCCACGCCCTCCGCCGACCCGGCCACGGCCGCGCTGGAGAAGAAGTTCACGGACCTGGACTGCACCGACCAGGCCGCGCGCACCAAGGCCAACCAGGGCGCCACGCCCAAGGACACGATCGTGGCCTGCGGCACGAACTCCGGCGGCGAGTGGGAGAAGTACATCCTCGGCCCCGCCGAGCTGGAGGGCACGGACGTCGACGACGCCAAGGGCGTTCTCGACCCGCAGCGTGGCATGTGGATCGTCACGATGGACTTCAGCAGCGGTGGCACGAAGAAGTTCCAGTCCATCACCGGCAAGCTCTCCCAGCAGCAGCCGCCGATGAACCAGTTCGCCATCGTGCTCGACGGCAATGTCGTCTCGGCGCCCTCGGTGAGCCAGACGCTCGGCGGCAGCGCCGAGATCTCCGGCAGCTTCACCCAGCAGTCCGCCCAGGACCTGGCCAACATCCTGTCCTACGGCGCGCTGCCGCTCTCCTTCCAGGAGCAGAGCGTCACGACGGTCACCGCCGCGCTCGGCGGTGAGCAGCTGCAGGCGGGTCTGATCGCCGGCGCGATCGGCCTCGCCCTGGTGGTCATCTACCTGGTCGCCTACTACCGCGGGCTCGCCGGTATCGCGATCCTCAGCCTCGGCGCCTCGGGCATCATGACGTACACGATCATGTCGCTGCTCGGCCCGGGTATCGGCTTCGCGCTGAACCTGCCCGCCGTGTGCGGCGCGATCGTCGCCATCGGTATCACCGCGGACTCGTTCATCGTCTACTTCGAGCGCATCCGCGACGAGATCCGCGAGGGCCGCACGCTCAGGCCCGCCGTCGAACGCGCCTGGCCGCGCGCCCGGCGCACGATCCTGGTCTCCGACTTCGTATCGTTCCTCGCCGCCGCCGTGCTGTTCCTCGTCACGGTCGGCAAGGTCCAGGGCTTCGCGTTCACCCTCGGTCTGACCACGCTCCTCGACGTCGTCGTGGTGTTCTTCTTCACCAAGCCGGTGATGACGATCCTGGCTCGCACGAAGTTCTTCGCCAGCGGCCACCCCTGGTCCGGACTGGACCCGAAGCGGCTCGGCGCCAAGCCCCCGCTGCGCCGCTCCCGCCGTGTCAGCGCTCCCACCGACCCGAAGGAGGCGTGAGATGTCGCGACTCGGCGCACTCGGCGCCCGGCTCTACCGCGGCGAAGTCGGCTACGACTTCATCGGGAAGCGCAAGTTCTGGTACGCGCTCTCGATCCTGATCACCATCACGGCCATCGCCGGCGTGGTGGTGCGCGGCCTCAACATGGGCATCGAGTTCAAGGGCGGTGCCGTCTTCACCATCCCGAGCACCAGCGTCTCCGTGACGCAGGCCCAGACGGACACCGAAAAGGCCTCCGGCCACGACGCGATCGTCCAGAAGCTCGGCAACGGCGGCATGCGGATCCAGGTCACCGAACTGGACACCAAGCAGGCCGACAACGTCCGGACACAGCTCGCCAAGGACCTGAAGGTCGACGAGGCGGACATCAACGCCGACCTCGTCGGTCCGAGCTGGGGCGCGACCATCGCCAACAAGGCCTGGATGGGCCTGGGGATCTTCATGGTCCTGGTGGTGATCTATCTGGCGATCGCCTTCGAATGGCGCATGGCGGTCGCGGCACTGGTCGCCCTGATCCATGACCTCACCATCACCGTCGGTGTCTACGCACTGGTCGGCTTCGAGGTCACCCCGGGTACGGTGATCGGTCTGCTCACCATCCTCGGTTACTCCCTCTACGACACCGTCGTCGTCTTCGACAGTCTCAAGGAGGGTTCGAAGGGGATCACCAAGCAGACCCGCTGGACCTACAGCGAGATCGCCAACCGCTCGATCAACAGCACGCTGGTGCGTTCCATCAACACCACCGTGGTCGCGCTGCTGCCGGTCGCGGGACTGCTCTTCATCGGTGGCGGTTTCCTCGGCGCCGGCATGCTGAACGACATCTCGCTCTCGCTCTTCGTCGGCCTCGCCGCCGGTGCGTACTCCTCGATCTTCATCGCCACGCCGCTCGTCGCCGACCTCAAGGAACGCGACCCGCAGATCAAGGCGCTGAAGAAGCGGGTGCTCGCCAAGCGGGCCGCCGCTGCCGCCAAGGGTGAGCCGGCCGAGGGCCCCTCGGACAGCGACGACGCCTTCGAGGACGGTCCTGACGACCTGGTTCCCGGAGCGCCGGCGGCCGCTGTCGCCGGTCCGCGGGGCCGGGGCGGCCGTGGCCGCCCGTCGGGTTCCGGGAGGCGCCGGTGACTGACACCAGTACGCGGGAGCTGCTGCTCAGCCGCATCCGTGATGTCGCGGACTACCCCGAGCCGGGCGTGGTCTTCAAGGACATCACGCCGCTGCTGGCCGACCCGAAGGCGTTCACGGCGCTGACCGACGCGCTCGCGGAGGTGTGCGCGAGGCACGGCGCGACGAAGATCGTGGGCCTGGAGGCCCGCGGCTTCATCCTGGCGGCCCCCGTGGCGGTCCGGGCGGGCGTCGGCTTCATCCCCGTACGCAAGGCGGGCAAGCTCCCCGGCGCGACGCTGTCGCAGGCGTACGAGCTGGAGTACGGCTCCGCGGAGATCGAGGTCCACGCGGAGGACCTGGACCAGGACGACCGGGTCCTCGTCATCGACGACGTGCTGGCCACCGGCGGTACGGCCGAGGCCTCGCTGGAGCTGGTCAGGCGGGCCGGCGCCGAGGTGGTGGGCGTCGCGGTCCTGATGGAGCTGGGTTTCCTGGGCGGCCGGGCCCGGCTGGAGCCCGCCCTGCGCGGGGCCCCGCTGGAGGCTCTGATCACGCTCTGAGCGGCCTTTCGAGGCATACGGACGGGCACCCGGGAACAACCGGGTGCCCGTCCGTCGTTCTGTGGGCTCCAGGATCCTGGGGCGAGAGGGAAGCCCGAGGTCGATACCATGGAACCTCCGGGCCTGACCGGGGGACCTGGATCCGCACGAGGAGCGCTCTTGCCAGAAGAGGTCCAGCCACTGGCCGCCGCAACGCCCGATCACTCTGCCGAGCAGGCCGCGGCGGCATCGGCCGTGTCGCGGCACAAGGCCGCGGTCGCGGCGGAGGAGAAGGCTGCCCGCGCGTCCGCGGAGACCTCGGACGCACGCCCTCAGGGGGCATCCCCCGCGCCCCTGCCCGTCGTGCCCCCGGAGCGCCCCGCCACGCCCGTCAGCGCCCCCAAGCCCGGCCCCGCGGCCGTGTCGCGTTCCGGCGGGTCCTCCAACCGCGTACGGGCCCGGCTCGCCCGGCTCGGGGTGCAGCGCTCATCGCCGTACAACCCCGTGCTCGAACCGCTCCTGCGGACCGTGCGGGGCAACGACCCGAAGATCGAGACCGCCACGCTCCGCCAGATCGAGAGCGCCTACCAGGTCGCCGAGCGCTGGCACCGCGGTCAGAAGCGCAAGAGCGGCGACCCGTACATCACCCATCCCCTCGCGGTGACGACGATCCTCGCGGAGCTGGGCATGGACCCGGCCACTCTGATGGCGGGTCTGCTGCACGACACCGTCGAGGACACCGAGTACGGGCTCGACACACTGCGCCGCGACTTCGGCGACCAGGTCGCGCTGCTGGTCGACGGCGTCACCAAGCTCGACAAGGTCAAGTTCGGCGAGGCGGCGCAGGCCGAGACCGTACGCAAGATGGTCATCGCCATGGCCAAGGACCCGCGGGTCCTGGTCATCAAGCTCGCCGACCGGCTGCACAACATGCGCACCATGCGCTATCTCAAGCGGGAGAAGCAGGAGAAGAAGGCCCGCGAGACGCTGGAGATCTACGCGCCCCTGGCCCACCGGCTGGGCATGAACACCATCAAGTGGGAGCTGGAGGACCTCGCCTTCGCGATCCTCTACCCGAAGATGTACGACGAGATCGTCCGGCTCGTCGCGGAGCGCGCCCCCAAGCGGGACGAGTATCTGGCCATAGTGACCGACGAGGTCCAGTCGGATCTGCGCGCCGCCCGGATCAAGGCCACCGTCACCGGCCGGCCGAAGCACTACTACAGCGTCTACCAGAAGATGATCGTCCGCGGCCGGGACTTCGCGGAGATCTACGACCTGGTAGGCATTCGCGTCCTCGTCGACACCGTCCGTGACTGTTACGCGGCGCTCGGCACCGTCCACGCGCGGTGGAATCCGGTCCCCGGCCGGTTCAAGGACTACATCGCGATGCCCAAGTTCAACATGTACCAGTCGCTGCACACGACGGTCATCGGGCCCAACGGCAAGCCCGTGGAGCTCCAGATCCGTACGTTCGACATGCACCGCCGCGCCGAATACGGCATCGCCGCGCACTGGAAGTACAAGCAGGAGGCCGTCGCGGGCGCCTCCAAGGTGCGTACGGACGTGCCCAGGAACGCGGGCAAGGGCGTCGGCCAGGACACCGTCAACGACATGGCGTGGCTGCGCCAGCTGCTCGACTGGCAGAAGGAGACCGAGGACCCCAGCGAGTTCCTGGAGTCGCTTCGCTTCGACCTGTCCCGCAACGAGGTCTTCGTCTTCACGCCCAAGGGCGATGTCATAGCGCTGCCCGCCGGTGCCACCCCCGTCGACTTCGCGTACGCCGTACACACCGAAGTCGGCCACCGCACCATAGGAGCACGGGTCAACGGTCGGCTCGTACCGCTCGAATCGACACTGGACAACGGCGATCTGGTGGAGGTCTTCACCTCCAAGGCGTCCGGGGCGGGCCCCTCGCGCGACTGGCTCGGCTTCGTCAAGTCGCCGCGGGCCAGGAACAAGATCCGCGCCTGGTTCTCCAAGGAGCGCCGCGACGAGGCGATCGAGCAGGGCAAGGACGCCATCGCGCGGGCCATGCGCAAGCAGAACCTGCCGATCCAGCGCATCCTCACCGGCGACTCGCTGGTCACGCTCGCGCACGAGATGCGCTATCCCGATATCTCGTCCCTGTACGCGGCGATCGGCGAGGGCCATGTGGCCGCGCAGGGCGTCGTACAGAAGCTCGTGCAGGCCCTCGGCGGCGAGGAGGCGGCCAACGAGGACATCGCCGAGAGCGCCCCGCCCTCGCACGGTCGCGGCAAGCGCCGCGCCAACGCGGATCCCGGCGTGGTCGTCAAGGGCGTCGAGGACGTCTGGGTCAAGCTCGCCCGCTGCTGTACGCCGGTCCCGGGCGACCCGATCATCGGCTTCGTCACGCGCGGCAGCGGTGTCTCGGTGCACCGCGCCGACTGCGTCAACGTCGACTCGCTCTCCCAGCAGCCCGAGCGGATCCTCGAAGTCGAGTGGGCGCCGACCCAGTCGTCGGTCTTCCTGGTCGCCATCCAGGTCGAGGCGCTGGACCGCTCCCGGCTGCTGTCGGACGTCACCCGCGTCCTGTCCGACCAGCATGTGAACATCCTGTCAGCGGCCGTCCAGACCTCCCGGGACCGGGTCGCCACCTCCCGTTTCACCTTCGAGATGGGCGATCCGAAGCACCTGGGACACGTACTCAAGGCGGTACGGGGCGTGGAGGGCGTCTACGACGTCTACCGGGTCACCTCGGCGCGCAGGCCCTGACCGAGACCTGACAGAGACGACCCGGGGGACGAGATGGCCGGCGAGGAGCTGATCGCGGGGCGCTACCGGCAGGTGCGGCTGCTCGGCCGCGGCGGCATGGGCGTGGTCCATGAAGCCGAGGACACGCGGCTCGGCCGACGTGTGGCCGTCAAGGTCCTGTTATCGCTCGGCGGGCCTTTCAGGGACGACGAATTACTCGCGCGGTTCCTGCGGGAGGCACGGGCCCTCGCACGGATCGACCACCCCGGAGTGGTGACGCTCTACGACGAGGGCGTCCACGACAACGCTCCCTTTCTCGTGATGCAACTGCTCGATGGCCTCGACCTGGCGCGGCTCGTCTCGGACAACGGCCCGCTGCCACCCGAGGCGGCGTGCGGCGTGGCGCTCGGCATGGCCCGTGCGCTGGGCGCGGCCCATGAGGCCGGGGTGCTGCACCGCGATGTGAAGCCGACGAACGTGGGTATCACCGGCGACGGGCGCGTCGTCCTGCACGACTTCGGTCTCGCCCGGCTGGTGGGGGAGTCGGCGCTCACCAAGCTCACGACGATGGTCGGCACCCCGCAGTTCATGGCCCCGGAGATCATCCGTGGTGCGCGGCCCGACCCGACCGCTGATCTCTACGGTCTCGGCGCCTGCCTCTATCTGATGATCACCGGACAGGTGCCGTTCCACGGCGCCATCGAGGTCGGGGCGATCGTGGAGCGCGCGGTCGGTGCGGGCGTTCCCCGGCTGCGCGACCGGGAGGATCTGCCGTATCCGCGCAAGCTCAGAGCCCTGGTGGATCTGCTGTGCTCCCAGGACCCGGTGCTCAGACCGCGAACCGCCGCCGAGGTCGAGGCATCACTCGCCCCGCTGGTGGGCGACGGACGGTCCGCCCTGCGCGAGCTGGTCGCCGGACAGGTCAGGGACACCGCTCTTCAGCAGGTCTTCGACGATTGGCCCTTCGGCGGTCCGCCTTTCGGTGATCCGCCGGCCGGGGAGCCCGAGTACGACTGGGACGCGGCCTCCGCCGTACCCGCACCGCGCGGGGGTGAGTCCGATCCGTTCCGCCCCCTGACCCTCAGCAACGCCACCCGCTGGATGGTGCTGAGCAGCATGACCCCGCAGAACGCCGCCTCGCGGCTGCGGGAAGCGGTGACGCTCGTGCAGCGCGGCGAGCTCCAGGAGGCGGTGCAGATGCTCTCGGCCATCACCCAGGTCTGTCTGTCGTCCCTGGGCCCCCGCCATCCGACGACCCTGGCCGGCCAGTACTGGCAGGCGGTATGCCTGGCCAGACTGGGGGCGGGCGGCGAGGCGCTCGAACTGTTCTCACGTGTCCATACGCATATCGATCACACGCATAACGATCAGGGGAGGGACGGGGAACATGCCTGAGTACCAGGTCCGGTTCGCCGCAGGACCGGCTGAGGAGGAGGACCGGGAGGAGGAACTGCGGTCGCTGCTGCGTTGGTTGACCGAGGACGAGAGCCTGGACCGTGCCGTACGAGGAGCGGTCAGGGGCGACGAGCCGCTGGGCCCCGGACACATGGGCGCCGGATTCGACCTGCTCCAGCTCGCGGTCGGCACCGCCGTCTCCACCGCCTCGCTCGTCGTGTCCGTACTCCAGTGGCAGACCTCGCGGCGGCGCGGCGCCCCCGCGGTCGTCCTGCGCCGCGGCGGGGCCGAGATCGAGCTCTCGCGCGAGGCATCGGCCGATCCCGAGTTGTTCCGGCGCGCCGTGGAACTGCTCGACCGGGCCGAGGAGAGCGGCGACGACGGTGGCACCGACTGATTCGAAAGTGGGACTGGCGGGACAGATGGGACTGGCAGGACAGGTGGGGCTGCCCGACCCGGCGGCGTCCAGGGCCGTACTCATCGGCACGGCCGCCTACCGGCATCTGCCCGCGCTCCCCGCCGTCCAGGCGAATGTCACGGACCTGGCGGCCGAGCTCTGCGACGCCACGGTGTGGGGACTGCCCCGGGAGCACTGCACCGTGGTCGCCGACCCGCAGAACGCGACCGCCATGCTCGACCCCGTACACCGGGCGGGCGACCAGGCCACGGACACCCTGCTCGTCTACTACGCGGGCCATGGAATGCGGGACTCCGAATCCGCCGATCTCTATCTGGCGCTCGGTGGCTCCCGTGACAACACCGGCTACACCGCCGTCGCCTACCAGCATGTGCGGGCCGCGCTCCGCTCCGCCCGCGCCCGGCGCAAGATCGTGGTCCTCGACTGCTGCTTCAGCGGCCGGGCCGCCCGTACGCTCGCCGCCGAGGGCGATGTCCTCGCCGCCCAGGCCGCCGTGGACGGAGCCTTCGTACTGACGGCGTCGCCCCGCGACCGGCTCGCGCTGGCGCCCGACGGGGAGCGGCACACCGCCTTCACCGGCGAGATGCTGGGCGTACTGCGCCAGGGCATCGAGGACGGTCCTGAGCTGATCGACCTCGATACGCTCCACCGCGTACTGGAAGAGCGCCTGCGGGCCAAGAACCGGCCGCTGCCGCAGCGCTCCCAGGAGAACGGTGTCGGACGGCTGCCGCTGGCCAGGAACAGGGCCCGGGCCGCCCGCCGTATCCCCGCCGGGCCCGTGCTCGCCACCGATGTGCGGGCCGCCATGGTCGCCTCGGGGCTGGGGCTGGCCCGGATGCTGCGCGCCGCGGGCCGGAGCAGGGACGCCCTCCCCATGCTCCGGCTGGCGTTGCAGGAGCGGGTTCCGGACGGAGAGGGCAGTCTGCTGGCCGTTCAGCTCGAACTCTCCGAGATGCTTGCCGAGACCGGCCAGATCCGGGAGGCCATCGAGGTACTGGAGCAGGCGTTCCAGCAGGTGCACAAGTTCTACGGTCCCGACGCGCTGCTGGTCTGCCGCCGCCTCGCCGACCTGCTCCAGGAATCGGGCAATCACATCCAGGCGTGCGAGGTGCTCAAGCACGCGCTCGACCTGGCCGACACCCATGGGCGGCGGCCTTAGGCCCTGTCTGATGTCAGACCCTGAGGCCACGCGAAGGGGCTCCCCGCCTACCAGCCGCGGGGAGCCACTTCGCGTATCGCACGTGAGCCGGACCGGGTCAGCCGCCGAACTCCTGGAGACCCTTCAGAGCCTGGTCCAGCAGAGCCTGCCGGCCCTCCAGCTCCTTGGCGAGCTTGTCCGCCTTCGCGTTGTTGCCCGCCGTGCGCGCCGCGTCGATCTGCGTACGCAGCTTGTCCACAGCGCCCTGGAGCTGACCCGTCAGACCCGCGGCGCGCGCCCGCGCCTCCGGGTTCGTCCGGCGCCACTCGTTCTCCTCGGACTCCTGAAGCGCCCGCTCCACCGCGTGCATCCGGCCCTCGACCTTGGGCCGGGCGTCACGCGGTACGTGACCGACGGCCTCCCAGCGCTCGTTGAGCGCCCGGAAGGCGGCCCTGGCCGCCTTGAGGTCGGTGACCGGCATCAGCCGCTCGGCCTCGGCCGCGAGCTCCTCCTTGATCTTGAGGTTCTCGGTCTGCTCGGCGTCCCGCTCGGCGAAGACCTCCCCGCGCGCCGCGAAGAAGACGTCCTGGGCGCCGCGGAAGCGGTTCCACAGATCGTCCTCGGCCTCGCGCTGGGCGCGGCCCGCCGCCTTCCACTCCGTCATCAGCTCGCGGTAGCGGGCGGCCGTACCGCCCCAGTCGGTGGAGCCGGACAGCGATTCGGCCTCCGCGACCAGCTTCTCCTTGGCCTTACGGGCCTCCTCGCGCTGCGCGTCGAGCGCCGCGAAGTGAGCCTTGCGGCGCTTGGAGAACGCCGACCGGGCGTGCGAGAAGCGGTGCCACAGTTCGTCGTCGGACTTCCGGTCCAGCCTCGGCAGGCCCTTCCAGGTGTCCACCAGCGCCCGCAGCCGCTCACCGGCCGACCGCCACTGGTCGCTCTGCGCCAGCTCCTCCGCCTCGGTGACCAGCGCCTCCTTGGCATGGCGCGCCTCGTCGGTCTGCTTCGCGCGCTGTGCCTTGCGCTCCTCACGGCGCGAATCGACCGTCGCCACCAGCGCGTCGAGCCGCTTGCGCAGCGCTTCGAGATCGCCCACGGCGTGGTGCTCGTCGACCTGACCGCGCAGATGCTCGATCGCCGTCGTCGCATCCTTCGAGGACAGATCGGTGGTCTTCACCCGCCGTTCGAGGAGGCCGATCTCGACAACCAGGCCCTCGTACTTGCGCTCGAAATAGGCCAGAGCCTCCTCCGGAGAGCCAGCCTGCCACGATCCGACGACCTGTTCGCCCTCGGCCGTACGCACGTACACGGTGCCCGTCTCATCGACGCGGCCCCACGGGTCGCTGCTCACAGCGCCTCCTCCACCTGATGTCCGTGAGGGGTGTGGCCCCCGGGCATCATCCACAGTTTCCTGGGACGGGCTGCGCCCGCCCTGCACAACGCCAATCTAGGCGACCGGCCGCCCGGCTGTCCGCACTCAGCACGGCCGAAATTCACAGGGTCACGCCTTGTCGACCGTGCCCTTCTCCACAGTGACGGTCTTCTTGGGCGCGCCGTCGCCCGCGCCGCCGTCCACTCCGGCCTTCGCCACCGCTTCCACGGTCTTCAGACCGGCGTCGTCCATGGTCCCGAACGGCGTGTAGCTGGGCGGGAGTTTGGTGTCCTTGTAGACCAGGAAGAACTGGCTGCCGCCGGTGTGCGGCTGGCCGGTATTGGCCATCGCGACCGTCCCCGCCGGGTACGTGACCGAGCCGTCGGCGCCCGCCTTGCCCAGCGCTGTCAGATTCTCGTCCTCGATCGTGTAGCCGGGACCGCCGGTGCCGTCGCCCTTCGGGTCGCCGCACTGGAGCACGAAGATCCCCTCGGTGGTCAGCCGGTGACACTTCGTGTTGTCGAAGTACTTCTTGTCCGCGAGCGCCTTGAACGAGTTCACCGTGTGCGGTGTCTTCTTGGCGTCCATCGCGATGGAGATGTCGCCCTGGCTCGTCTTGAGCGACATCGCGTACGTGGCGTTCTTGTCGATGGTCATCTTCGGCTCGGGCTCGCCGCTCTCGCTCGGCGAGGGCGAGGGCGAGGTGGCGGCGCTCGACTCCGGAGTGGCGGCCTTGTCGCTGCTGTCGCCGTCCGACAGACCGACCGAGGCGTACGCCGCGGCTCCCGCGAGCACCACCACAGCCAGCACCGACGCGATGATGACGTTGCGGCGCTTCGCCTTCTGCCGGGCCTCCGTCCGGCGCTGCTGCTGCCGCTCGAACTTCTCCCGGGCGAGCTGCCGCCGCCGCTGATCGCTGTTGACCACCGGGTCCACTCCTCGTATCTGTGTGTGATCCTGTCCGGCCTGATTCCGGGCCTGCCAGACAGGCCCGAGCCCGTACGGTATATGGGTTCGCTGTGGATATGGGTTCGCTGTGGATCGAGGACCGCCGGTAGTCTCTGAACTGCCGCGTTCTCCCGACGACGACATATAAGGACGATCGTGCTCATTGCCGGGTTCCCCGCCGGGGCCTGGGGGACCAATTGCTATCTGGTCGCCCCCGCCGCGGGTGAGGAGTGCGTGATCATCGACCCGGGCCACCAGGCCGCTCAGGGCGTCGAGGACGCGGTGCGCAAGCACCGGCTCAAGCCCGTCGCCGTCATTCTGACCCATGGGCACATCGACCATGTCGCCTCGGTCGTCCCCGTGTGCGGGGCACATGACGTACCGGCGTGGATCCACCCCGCGGACCGCTGCATGATGAGCGACCCCGAGAAGGCGCTCGGCCGCTCGATCGGGATGCCGCTGATGGGCGAGCTGACCGTGGGGGAGCCGGACGATGTCCAGGAGCTGACCGATGGCGCCCAACTGGCGCTGGCGGGCCTGGAGTTCACCGTCGCGCACGCGCCGGGCCATACCAAGGGGTCGGTGACGTTCGGAACGCCCGAGGCGGTCGGTGGCGCGGATATCCCGCCGGTCCTCTTCTCGGGCGATCTGCTCTTCGCCGGCTCCATCGGACGCACCGATATGCCCGGTGGCGACCACGCAGAGATGATCGAGTCCCTGGCACGGGTGTGCCTGCCGCTCGACGACTCGACCGTGGTGCTGTCCGGACACGGCCCCCAGACGACCATCGGCCGCGAGCGCGCCACCAACCCCTACCTCAGGGAACTGGCCGCCGGCCACGGAGGCGGCCCGACCGCCGCCCCGCGACGAGGAATGTGAAGCACCGATCTCCATGAGCACCTTCCAGGCCCCCAAGGGCACCTACGATCTGATCCCGCCCGCCTCGGCGGTCTATCTCGCGGTGCGCGAGGCCATCTCCGCGCCGCTGCGCAACTCCGGCTATGGCTATGTCGAGACGCCCGGATTCGAGAACGTCGAGCTGTTCGCCCGCGGGGTCGGCGAGTCCACCGACATCGTCTCCAAGGAGATGTACGCCTTCGAGACCAAGGGCGGCGACAAGCTGGCGCTGCGCCCCGAAGGCACCGCCTCCGTGCTGCGCGCCGCTCTGGAGGCCAATCTGCACAAGGCCGGGAATCTGCCGGTCAAGCTCTGGTACTCCGGCTCGTACTACCGCTACGAGCGCCCGCAGAAGGGCCGCTACCGCCACTTCTCGCAGGTCGGGGCCGAGGCGATCGGCACGGAGGACCCCGCGCTCGACGCCGAACTGATCATCCTGGCCGACCAGGCGTACCGCTCCCTGGGGCTGCGCGACTTCCGCATCCTGCTCAACTCGCTGGGTGACAAGGAGTGCCGCCCCGTCTACCGCGAGGCGCTTCAGGGCTTCCTGCGCGGGCTCGACCTGGACGAGGACACCCGCAGGCGCATCGAGATCAATCCGCTGCGGGTGCTCGACGACAAGCGTGCCGACGTACAGAAGCAGCTCGTCGGGGCGCCGATGCTGCGCGACTATCTGTGCGACGCGTGCAAGGCGTACCACGAGGAGGTGCGCGAGCTGCTGACGGCCGCCGGGGTGGCGTACGAGGACGACGAGAAGCTTGTACGCGGTCTCGACTACTACACCAGGACCACCTTCGAGTTCGTCCACGACGGGCTCGGCGCGCAGTCCGCGGTGGGTGGCGGCGGCCGTTACGACGGGCTCTCCGAGATGATCGGCGGCCCGGCGCTCCCCTCGGTCGGCTGGGCGCTCGGCGTGGACCGCACGGTGCTCGCGCTGGAGGCCGAGGGGATCGAGCTCGACCTCCCGAACGCCACCAGCGTCTTCGCGGTGCCGCTCGGCGAGGAGGCGCGGCGACGGCTGTTCGCCGTTGTCACCGAGCTGCGCAAGGCCGGGGTTCCCGCGGACTTCTCGTACGGCGCGAAGGGCCTCAAGGGCGCCATGAAGAACGCCAACAGGTCCGGAGCCCGCTACACGATCGTCGCGGGCGAGCGGGACCTCGCGGACGGTGTCGCGCAGCTCAAGGACATGGAGAGCGGCGAGCAGTCGGCGGTGGCTCTCGACGACCTGGTGACGGAGCTGACACGGCGGCTCGGCTGACCGCGCGGAGACGGTGCGGGGCCCGGACGGAGACCGTCCGGGCCCCGCTTTCCTTATGCCGGGCGAACGGTGGGGCCCGGGGCCCGTGCGGCACAATGAGGCTGCCCCGCGGGTCCCCGAGTAGGGAACTCCCTGAGTGATGGGAACGGCGATGATGACGAGAGCAGTGGTGGACGACGTCTCCTCCGACCGGGAGGAGGGGACGGCCACGAGCACGGTCGTCGGCGGCAGCCGTGCGTTCGCGCTCCTGCTGGTCATCACGGGCGCGGCGGGGCTGCTGGCCGCCTGGGTGATCACCCTCGACAAGTTCAAGCTGCTGGAAGACCCGAACTTCACCCCCGGATGCAGCCTGAACCCGGTGGTCTCCTGCGGCAACATCATGAAGAGCGACCAGGCGTCGGCCTTCGGCTTCCCGAACCCGATGCTCGGACTCGTCACCTACGCAGTGGTGATCTTCATCGGGGTAGGGCTGCTCGCGGGGGCGCGCTACCGGCGCTGGTTCTGGCTCGGGCTGAACGCGGGCACCCTCTTCGGGGTCGGATTCTGCACCTGGCTCCAGTACCAGTCGCTCTACACGATCAACTCGCTCTGCCTGTGGTGCTGTCTCGCCTGGGTCGCCACGATCCTGATGTTCTGGTATGTGACGTCCCACAACATCCGCCATGGCGTGCTGCCCGCACCGTCCTGGCTGCGCGGTTTCCTGAGCGAGTTCACATGGGTGCTGCCGGTGCTGCACATCGGGATCATCGGGATGCTCATCCTGACCCGCTGGTGGGACTTCTGGACCGGCTGAGATCCGGGACAGGGCCCGGGACGGGCTGAGGGCTCCGCCGACGGGCCCGGCGTTGTCAGTGCTCTGGCATAGGCTTCACGCGTGGAGCCCGACCTCTTTACCGCAGCGGCGGAAGACCGCCAGGAGAAGGACCCGTCCAGCAGCCCCCTGGCCGTCCGGATGCGCCCGCGCGTTCTCGACGAAGTCGTCGGCCAGAGTCATCTGCTGAAGCCGGGATCCCCGCTGCGGAGGCTGGTGGGCGAGGGCAACGGCGGCCCCGCCGGCCCTTCGTCCGTGATCCTCTGGGGCCCGCCGGGCACGGGCAAGACGACCCTCGCGTATGTCGTCTCCAAGGCGACCAACAAGCGCTTCGTGGAGCTCTCCGCGATCACCGCGGGCGTCAAAGAGGTCAGGGCCGTCATCGACGGGGCCCGCCGCGCCTCCGGTGGCTTCGGCAAGGAGACCGTCCTCTTCCTCGACGAGATCCACCGCTTCAGCAAGGCCCAGCAGGACTCCCTGCTGCCCGCGGTCGAGAACCGCTGGGTCACGCTCATCGCCGCCACCACCGAGAATCCGTACTTCTCGGTGATCTCCCCGCTGCTCTCCCGCTCCCTGCTGCTCACGCTGGAGCCGCTCAGCGACGACGATCTGCGCGGTCTGCTGCGGCGGGCGCTCACCGAGGAGCGCGGTCTCGGCGGCGCGGTCACGCTCCCCGACGACGCCGAGGCGCATCTGCTGCGGATCGCGGGCGGCGACGCCCGGCGCGCGCTGACGGCGCTGGAGGCGGCGGCCGGCGCCGCGATCGACAAGAGCGAGAAGGAGATCAGCCTCCGGACCGTGGAGGAGACCGTCGACCGGGCGGCGGTGGCCTACGACCGTGACGGCGATCAGCACTACGACGTGGCGAGCGCGCTCATCAAGTCCATCCGCGGCTCCGACGTGGACGCGGCGCTGCACTATCTGGCCCGGATGATCGAGGCGGGCGAGGACCCCCGCTTCATCGCCAGACGGCTGATGATCTCGGCGAGCGAGGACATCGGTCTGGCGGATCCGGCCGCCCTGCCGATAGCGGTCGCCGCCGCCCAGGCAGTGGCCATGATCGGTTTCCCGGAGGCCGCTCTCACCCTGAGCCATGCCACCATCGCGCTCGCGCTGGCCCCCAAGTCGAACGCGGCCACGACCGCCATCTCCGCGGCCCTGGAGGATGTGAAGAAGGGGCTGGCGGGGCCGGTCCCCGCACATCTGCGCGACGGCCACTACAAGGGCGCGGCCAAGCTGGGCCACGCCCAGGGCTATATCTATCCGCACGATGTGCCGGGCGGGATCGCGGCCCAGCAGTACCTCCCGGACGAGGTGCGAGGCAGGCGCTACTACGAGCCCACGCGGTACGGCGCGGAGGCGCGCTACGCCGATGTGGTCGACAGGGTGCGCGAGCGGCTGCGCGGGGACGGCGCCTGAGCCGGACAGGGCCTATCCGGCGGCCGCGTCGAAGAGCGTGTGCATCGCGTACCGCAGTTCGCTGACGTTCCGCACCGGCTCGGGGAAGTCGAAGCGGGCGTCGAAGCACCGCACTCCGGTGAAGCGCACCCGCAGCCCGAAGCGGTCGAGCGCGACAGGTACGGCGACGGTTCCGGCCGCCCCGGTCTCCGGGGAGCCCGCGGCCCGCTCGCCGAGCAGCCCGCGCAGCCCCTGGACCTCCGCGCCGTGGGCGGAGTGCAGATGCTGGAGCAGTTCCGCCTCGTGTTCCACCAGCGGATCGGCCTCGGCCGTGGCGAAGTCCTCGGGCTCCACCGTCTCCGCTCCCCAGAGATCGTCCACACACGCCTCGCCGACCTCCAGCCGCAGCGTCATACGACCGGGTTCGGCCTCGCCCGGTACGCGGGTGAGCCAACCGGAGAGCCAGGCCCGGCCCCGGATACGGTGGGGTACGGACACGGGCGCGACGTCCGTGATCTCCAGCACCGCGTTCAGCTCGTCGTCCTGCGCGTACGTCGCGGCGCGTACGGCGGGGGAGTCGGCGGGGAACGCGAGGAACACCTCACCGTCCGGTCCGACGCTCCGGGTGTCGGGCATCAGCTGGTAGGGCGTGGCCCCGTCCAGGCCCGGAATGATCAGTACTGCTGAGCATGTACCCTGTACGAGAGTTCGTGTGCGCTCGGCTGCTGACGGCATCCGATCGATTTCAAGCCCGCTGGGACGCGGCTGACCATGAGCTGATCGGACCTCCGTCGAATCGTCGCTCTGTGCGCCGAGGCTGTCTGTGATGCGCGTGGTGTTCCCAGGGCGAGACATGCGATCTCCTTAAGTAAGGTGAGCCTAACCTAACCTACAACGGAGGTCTGGAGAACGTGCCTAACCAGTCGCGTCCCAAGGTCAAGAAGTCACGCGCGCTCGGTATCGCGCTGACGCCGAAGGCTGTCAAGTACTTCGAGGCCCGTCCCTACCCGCCGGGCGAGCACGGCCGTGGACGCAAGCAGAACAGTGACTACAAGGTCCGTCTGCTGGAGAAGCAGCGCCTGCGCGCCCAGTACGACATCAGCGAGCGCCAGATGGCCCGCGCCTACGACCGCGCCCGCAAGGCCGAGGGCAAGACGGGTGAGGCTCTGGTCGTCGAGCTGGAGCGCCGCCTCGACGCGCTGGTCCTGCGGTCGGGCATCGCCCGCACCATCTACCAGGCCCGCCAGATGGTCGTGCACGGCCACATCGAGGTCAACGGTGGCAAGGTCGACAAGCCGTCGTTCCGCGTCCGTCCCGACGACGTCGTGATGGTCCGCGAGCGCAGCCGCGAGAAGGTCCCCTTCCAGGTCGCGCGCGAGGGTGGCTACGACACGGACGGCGAGACCCCGCGCTACCTGCAGGTCAACCTGAAGGCCCTGGCGTTCCGCCTGGACCGTGACCCGCAGCGCAAGGAGATCCCGGTCATCTGCGACGAGCAGCTGGTCGTCGAGTACTACGCCCGCTGACGCGGACACGACCCGGTCGCACGGCGTCTCAGCCCGCCGCTTCCCCGCCCCGTACGGTGGGGGAGCCGGCGGGCTTCCGCGTCTTCCGGGCCGGCCGGGACGCCTCGGGCTGCTGGTGCGGCAGCGCGGCGGCCGGCCGGCGCTCGGCGAGCGCCCGCTCCACGGTCGCGCTCATCGACAGCCCGTGCCCCTCGCCCTCGTACGCCGCGTACCGCTCCGTACCCAGCACCTCGCTCGCGCGCCGCTCGCACAGCGCGCGCGGCGCACCGAAGAAGCCGGAGCCGAACAGCTTCGGGCCGACCGACTCCCACAGCCGGCCGGCGGCCCCCTGGAGCACCGCGGCCTCCGCCGGATCGCCCTCGCTCGCCGTCACCAGTGCCATCAGCTCGACGGCCAGCACCAGACCCACCAGATCGTTGAACCCGTGGTGGATGGTGATCGACTCCGCGATCAGCGCGCGCGCCTCGGCGTGCGCGTCACGCGTCCAGGCCGCGTAGGCCAGTACATACAGCGCGTACGCCCGGGTCCAGCGCTCGCCGCTGTCCTCGCAGATCTCGCGGACCTCCACGCACAGGGCGACGGCCGCCTCCAGATCGTCCTGGAAGACCAGCGACATGGCCAGCTCGACCTGGCCCATCAGCACATTGCTGTTCAGCTCGCCGAGTTCCCGGTACGCGTCGAGCGCCGTGCGCAGCAGCCGTTCGGCCCGCGGCATGTCGTCGGTGAGCAGCGCCTGACAGCCCAGCCGGTGCACGGCATAGGCGCGCGCCAGCGCGTTGCCGGTACGCGCGGCCTCCTCCCGGCACTCGTGCAGGGCGCCCACGGCGGCCGTGCTGTCCCCCTGGAGAACCGCCACATAGCCGAGCACCCACAGGGCCTTGAGCCGTGACTCGTCGTACGGGGTGTCCAGCGCGAGGGCCCGGACCAGCCAGTGCCGCCCCTCGGTCAGCCGGCCGCATCCCGCCCAGTAGAACCAGAGCGTCCCCGCCAGATGCTGGCCCAGATGCGCCTCTTCGGGACTCTCCAGACACAGTTCGAGCGCCGCGCGCAGATTGGGCAGCGCGCTCTCCGTACCGGCCGCCACATCGGACTGGCGCGGGCCGAACCAGTCCAGCTCGTACCAGGTCGCGAGACCCATGTACCAGTCGCGGTGCCGGCGGCGCATCCGGTCGGTGTCCTCCAGGGCCTCCAGCCACTCGGCGCCGTACGCCCTGACGGTGTCCAGCATCCGGTAGCGGGTACCCGCCGGGGTCTCCTCGCGGACGACGAGGGACTGCGAGATCAGCTCGGCGAGTACGTCAAGGACTTCTTCGTCCGGCAGTTCCGGTCCGCCGCACACATACTCGGCGGCTTCCAGGTCGAACGGTCCGGCGAAGACCGACAGCCGCGCCCACAGCAGCCGTTCGGCCGGGGTGCACAGCTCATGGCTCCAGCCGATCGCGGTCCTGAGCGTCTGATGGCGCGGCGGTGCGCCCCGTCTGCCGTCGGTGAGTACCCGGAAACGGTCCCCGACGCGGTCGAGGATCTGCTCGACGGAGAGGACATGGAGCCGTCCGGCCGCAAGTTCGAGGGCGAGCGGGATCCCGTCGAGGCGCCGGCACAGCTCCTGTACGGCGGCGGTACGGGCGGCGGCCGGCCGGGGGCCGGGCGACAGGGCGGCGGCCCGTTCCGTGAAGAGCCGGACCGCGTCCGTCTCGGTCATCGGGGCGAGCGAGAAGGTGAGTTCACCGTCCACCCTGAGCGGTCGTCTGCCGACGGCGAGAACCCGCAACTCCGGTGCCCGGCGCAGCAGTTCCCGTACGAGCGTGGCGCAGGCGTCGACAAGCTGCTCGAACCCGTCGATGACCAGCAGCAGTTGACGGGTGGCGAGATGGCCGGCGAGCACCCGGCGCGTGGGCCTGCTGCTGTGGTCAGTCAGCCCCAGCGCCTCCACCAGCGCGTGTTCGAGCAGTTCGGGGTCGCGGAGCGCGGAGAGTTCGGCGAGCCAGATGCCATCGCAGTAGCGTTTCTTCAGGGAAGCGGCGGCTTTCAGCGCCAGCCGGGTCTTGCCGACTCCGCCGACCCCCACCACCGTGACCAGCCGGGATTCCCCGAGATGCCGCGTCAGGACGGCCAGCTCGTCCTCGCGCCCCACGAAGCGGTTCAGCTCGGCGGGAAGATTTCCCGGAGCCGGGGCGGGCGCGGCCGACGGAGGGCCGGAGCGAAAGGGGCGTCGCATGGGACACGCAGAGTACTCAACCGGCCGCACTCCGTACAATCTTTCTCGCCGAACGCGACCCTGGGCGCCACTAATGCGGTACGGGACGCGACCCCCGGCGCGATAGGGTCGGAGGACGACTTTCCAGTCGCTTTCCAGATGACCGTCGACGATCAGGGAGCGGTGCGGCGTGACCGGTGGAGAGGTTGCCGGGATCCTGGTGGCCGTGTTCTGGGCCATCCTGGTCTCCTTCCTGGCCGTGGTGCTGGTGAGGCTGGCCCAGACCCTCAAGGCGACCACCAGGCTGGTGGCGGAGGTGACCGAACAGGCCGTGCCGCTGCTGGCGGACGCGTCGGTGACGGTCCGCTCCGCGCAGACCCAGCTCGACCGGGTGGACGCCATCGCGACGGACGTCCAGGAAGTCACCTCCAACGCCTCGGCGCTCTCCACGACGGTCGCCTCGACCTTCGGCGGACCGCTGGTCAAGGTCGCGGCATTCGGCTATGGCGTACGCCAGGCGCTCGGGCGCAGAGGAGCACCGGACGCCGGCGCGGCGCCCGAGCCGGCTGTCCGGCGCACGGTCATCGCCGGGCGTACGCTGCCGTCCGCCCGGCGCAGGAAGAAGAAGGGCTGACGCAGCGATGCTCCGCCGTACGTTCTGGTTCACCGCGGGCGCGGCCGCCGGCGTCTGGGCCACCACCAAGGTCCACCGCAAGCTCAAGCAGCTGACCCCGGAGAGCCTTGCAGCCCAGGCCGCGAACAAGGCGATCGACGCCGGGCACAAAGTCAGGGAATTCGCCGTTGACGTCAGGACGGGAATGGTGCGGCGCGAGGCGGAGCTGGGCGAGGCGCTCGGCCTCGAAGCCCCCCTCGACCCCGCACTTCCCGCGCCCAGGCGGCTCGCCGCCATTCAGAACCACCACTCGCGTCACTACGACCCGCACAACCGGAATGAGGACCACTGATGGAGTCGGCTGAAATTCGTCGCCGCTGGCTGAGCTTCTTCGAGGAGCGCGGTCACACCGTCGTCCCTTCGGCGTCGCTCATCGCGGACGACCCGACTCTGCTGCTGGTCCCGGCGGGCATGGTGCCCTTCAAGCCGTACTTCCTCGGCGAGGTCAAGCCGCCCGCTCCGCGCGCCACCAGCGTGCAGAAGTGCGTGCGCACACCGGACATCGAAGAGGTCGGCAAGACCACCCGGCACGGCACGTTCTTCCAGATGTGCGGCAACTTCTCCTTCGGCGACTACTTCAAGGAAGGCGCGATCACCTACGCCTGGGAGCTGCTGACCAGCTCCGTGGCGGACGGCGGTTACGGGCTCGACCCGGAGCGCCTGTGGATCACCGTCTACCTCGATGACGACGAGGCCGAGCAGATCTGGCGCGAGAAGATCGGCGTACCGGCCGAGCGCATCCAGCGGCTGGGCAAGAAGGACAACTACTGGTCGATGGGCGTGCCGGGACCCTGCGGCCCCTGCTCGGAGATCAACTACGACCGCGGCCCCGAATTCGGAGTCGAGGGCGGCCCCGCCGTCAACGACGAGCGCTATGTGGAGATCTGGAACCTGGTCTTCATGGAGTTCGAGCGCGGTGAGGGGACCGGCAAGGAGGACTTCGAGATCCTCGGTGAGCTGCCGTCGAAGAACATCGACACCGGTCTCGGCCTCGAACGTCTCGCCATGATCCTCCAGGGCGTACAGAACATGTACGAGACCGACACCCTGCGCGTCGTCATGGACAAGGCCACCGAGCTGACCGGGGTGCGCTACGGCGCCGACCACGGCTCGGACGTCTCCCTGCGCGTGGTGGCCGACCACATCCGTACGTCCGCCATGCTCATCGGTGACGGCGTCACCCCCGGCAACGAGGGCCGCGGTTATGTGCTGCGCCGGATCATGCGCCGCGCCATCCGCAATATGCGGCTCCTCGGCGCCACCGAACCGGTCGTCGCCGATCTGATCGACGTGGTCATCAAGACCATGGGTGAGCAGTACCCGGAGCTGGAGACCGACCGCAAGCGCATCGAGACCGTGGCCCTCGCCGAGGAGGCCGCCTTCCTCAAGGCCCTCAAGGGCGGCACGAACATCCTCGACACCGCCGTCACCGAGACCAAGTCCGCCGGCGGTCAGGTCCTCTCCGGCGACAAGGCGTTCCTGCTCCACGACACCTGGGGCTTCCCGATCGACCTCACCCTGGAGATGGCCGCCGAACAGGGCCTCTCCGTGGACGAGGACGGCTTCCGGCGGCTCATGAAGGAGCAGCGGGAGCGGGCCAAGGCCGACGCCAAGGCCAAGAAGTCCGGCCATGCCGACCTCTCCGCCTACCGCGCCGTCGCCGACAACAGCGGCACCACCGAGTTCACCGGCTACACCTCCACCGCGGGCGAGTCGACCATCGTCGGCCTGCTCGTCGACGGTGTGCCGTCGCCCGCCGCCACCGAGGGCGACGAGGTCGAGATCGTCCTCGACCGCACGCCCTTCTACGCCGAGGGCGGTGGCCAGCTCGCCGACCAGGGCCGGATCAAGCTCGACACCGGCGCCGTCATCCAGGTCCGCGATGTCCAGCAGCCGGTCCCCGGTGTCTCCGTACACAAGGGATCCGTGCAGGTCGGCGAGGTGACGGTGGGTTCCTCCGCCTACGCCGCCATCGACATCAACCGCCGCCGCGCCATCGCCCGCGCCCACAGCGCCACGCACCTCACACACCAGGCGTTGCGTGACGCCCTCGGCCCGACGGCCGCCCAGGCCGGCTCGGAGAACTCGCCGGGCCGCTTCCGCTTCGACTTCGGCTCGCCCGCCGCCGTACCCGGCACGGTCCTCCTCGATGTCGAGCAGAAGATCAATGAGGTCCTGGCCCGCGAGCTGGATGTGCAGGCCGAGGTCATGTCGATCGACGAGGCCAAGAAGCAGGGCGCCATCGCCGAGTTCGGTGAGAAGTACGGCGAGCGGGTCCGTGTCGTCACCATCGGCGACTTCTCCAAGGAGCTGTGCGGCGGTACGCATGTCCACAACACCGCCCAGCTGGGGCTGGTGAAGTTGCTCGGTGAGTCGTCCATCGGCTCCGGGGTACGGCGTATCGAGGCCCTGGTCGGCGTGGACGCCTACAACTTCCTCGCCAAGGAGCACACCGTCGTCGCCCAGCTCCAGGAGCTGGTCAAGGGCCGTTCCGAGGAACTGCCCGAGAAGATCTCCGGCATGCTGGCCAAGCTGAAGGACGCCGAGAAGGAGATCGAGAGGTTCCGCGCGGAGAAGGTGCTCGCCGCCGCCGCCGGACTCGCCGAGAGCGCCAAGGACGTACGGGGCACGGCGCTGGTCACCGGGCAGGTCCCGGACGGCACCTCGGCCGACGATCTGCGCAAGCTGGTCCTCGATGTACGGGGCCGCGTCCAGGGCGACCGGCCGGTCGTCGTGGCGCTGTTCACCACGGCCAACGGGCGCCCGCTGACGGTCATCGCCACCAACGAGGCCGCTCGTGGACGCGGTCTCAAAGCCGGTGACCTGGTCCGTACCGCCGCCAAGACCCTCGGCGGCGGCGGTGGCGGCAAGCCGGACGTCGCCCAGGGCGGCGGCCAGAACCCGGACGCCATCGGGGACGCCGTCGCCGCCGTGGAACGCCTCGTCGCCGAGACGGCCTGACGCCGTATGCGACGCGGACGCCGGCTCGCGATCGATGTCGGGGACGCCCGGATCGGGGTCGCCTCGTGCGACCCCGACGGGATCCTCGCCACGCCGGTGGAGACCGTGCCGGGCCGCGATGTCCCGGCCGCCCACCGGCGGCTGCGCCAGATCGTCGAGGAGTACGAACCGATCGAGGTGCTGATCGGGCTCCCGCGCTCCCTCAACGGGGGCGAGGGACCGGCCGCGGCGAAGGTACGTACGTTCGCCGACGAGATGGCGCGGTCCATCGCGCCGCTTCCCGTACGACTGGTCGATGAGCGGATGAGCACAGTGACGGCCAGTCAGGGTCTGCGGGCCTCGGGCGTGAAGGCGAAGAAGGGCCGGTCCGTGATCGACCAAGTGGCGGCGGTCGTCATCCTCCAGAGCGCGCTTGAGGCCGAACGGGTATCAGGTAATCCTCCTGGCGAGGGCGTCGAAGTGGTCATCTGATCGCGATACGGTAACGTTCCGCGCGATGCGGCAGTGTTCGAACAGCTGGCGCACAGCAAAGAGGCGAAACGGACGCGGTGCCACGGCGCTCCGCGGTCATCGTCTCGCGGCTCTAGGGGATCGATGACTGACTATGGCCGGGGCCCCGGCTCCGAACCGTGGCACCCCGGGGACCCCTTGTACGGGGACCAGGGGTGGGCGGCACAGCAGGCCACCGACGGCAGCGCTCCCTATGCCGGGCAGCCTCAGCAGCAGTACGCGCAGCAGCCGCACCCGCAGGGGCAGGCGCCGTACGGGGGTGGTCAGGACCCTTACCAGCAGCAGCAGTACCAGCAGCAGCACGGTGGGCAGCCGCACTACGAGGCGCAGCAGCCGCAGTACGACGGGCAGCAGTACCACAACCCTCAGTACGGCGAACCGCAGCAGTCCCACCAGACCCAGCAGTACGGCGGTCACCAGCAGCAGGCCCATCAGCAGCATGCCCAGCAGCCGCAGCAGCATGCCCAGCAGGCGCGGCAGTCCCATCAGCAGCATCCGCAGCCGCAGTACAACGACCCGCAGTACAACGGCAGTTGGGACAACGGCCAGCAGGCCACCATGCCGTACGGCGGACAGCCCGGGACGTCCTACGACTCCCAGCAGCCCGCCGGCTACGGCGACAACCAGGATTACTACGCCACCCCCGACGCCTATCCGCCCCCACAGCCGCCCGCTCAGCGACGCGCCGAGCCGGAGCCCGCGCCCGATCAGGGTGACGGCTGGGAGGACGAGCAGCAGAAGGAGACCCACCCCTTCTTCACCGGTGACGGCGGCGGCGACGACGAGGACGCCGAACCGGGCGAGGGCCGCCGGGGCGGCGGTGGCAGAGACCGTCGCGGCAAAACGAAGAAGAAGGGCCGCAACGGCGTCGCCTGCGTCGTCGTGGCCGCGGTGCTGGTCGGCGGTGTCGGTGGCGTCGGCTATGTCGGCTACCAGTACTGGCAGACGAAATTCGGCCCCCCGCCGGATTTCGTCGGCACCGGATCCGGCTCGGTGGAAGTGGTGATTCCGCAGGGTGCGGGCGGCTATGAGATCGCCGCACTCCTGGTGAAGAAGGGCGTGGTGAAGAGCCAGCGCGCCTTTGTCTCCGCGCAGCAGGCGAATCCCAAGGGCAATACCATCCAGGCGGGTGTCTACCGGCTCAGCAAGAAAATGTCGGCGGCGAACGCCGTGAAGACCATGCTCAGCCCGAGCAGCCGCAACGCGCTGGTCATTCCCGAGGGCAAGCGCAATGTCTGGGTGTACGAGGAGATCGACAAGCGGCTCGAACTCAAGAAGGGCGAGACCGCGGCTGTCGCCAAGGCGGAGGCGAAGAACCTCGGTCTGCCGAATTGGGCGAATGACAACAAGGACATCAAGGACCCGCTGGAGGGTTTCCTCTTCCCCGCGAGCTATCCGGTCGCCAAGGGAATGAAGCCCGAGGCCGTCCTCAAGAAGATGGTCGCCCGCGCCAACGCCGAATACAGCAAGCAGGACCTCAAGGGCGAGGCCGATAAGCTCGGACTGAAATCACCGCTCCAGCTGATCACGGTCGCGAGCCTCGTCCAGGCGGAAGGCAAGTACAAGCACGACTTCGACAAGGTCGCGCGCGTTGTCTACAACCGCCTCCAGCCGGAGAACACGGAGACCGTCGGACGTCTTGAGTTCGACTCCACGGTCAACTACATCAAGAGCCAGAGCAGACTGGATCTCGGTGCGGTCGACAATCTCCGGAAGATCAAGGACCCGTACAACACCTACGACATCAAGGGGCTGCCCCCGGGTCCGATCGGAAATCCGGGCGCCGACGCTCTGAACTCGTCGATCGATCCGGCGGACGGTCCTTGGTACTACTTCGTCTCGGTGACCTCGGACAAGACGCTCTTCGCCGTCACCAATGAGGAGCACGAGGAGAACCGTCAGCAGTACGAGAAGGAAAGCAAGAAACCGTGACCGGACGACGGCGGGCGGCGGTCCTCGGATCGCCCATCGCCCACTCACTGTCCCCGGTGCTGCATCGCGCCGCGTATGACGCGCTGGGCCTCGACGACTGGTCGTACGACAGGTTCGAGGTCGGAGAGGTCGGGCTCCCCGGCTTCTTCGATTCGCTGCGCGACGATCCGTCCTGGGCCGGTCTCTCGCTGACCATGCCGCTCAAGCGGGCCGTCATCCCGCTGCTGGACGAGATCAGCGACACCGCCGCCTCGGTGGAGGCCGTCAACACCGTCGTCCTGGGCGACGACGGCCGGCGCACCGGCGACAACACCGATATCCCCGGCATGATCGCCGCGCTGCGTGAGCGTGGCGTCGAGAAGGTGGAGTCCGCGGCGATCCTCGGCGCGGGCGCGACCGCCTCGTCCGCCGTCGCGGCGCTCTCCCTGATCTGTACGGGCCCGGTCACCGCGTACGTACGCAGTGAGACCCGCGCGGCCGAGATGCGCGGCTGGGCCGAGCGGCTTGCCGTCGAGGTCCGGATCGCCGACTGGGCGGAGGCGGACCGGGCTCTGCGCGCCCCGCTCGTGATCGCCACCACCCCGGCCGGTGCCACCGATGAGCTGACGGCCGCCGTCCCCGCCGGGGCCGGGACGCTCTTCGACGTGCTGTACGAGCCCTGGCCGACCCCGCTCGCGGCTGCCTGGGAGAAGCGCGACGGGGCGGTCATCGGCGGGCTCGATCTGCTGGTGCACCAAGCGGTGCTCCAGGTGGAACTGATGACGGGCCGCTCGCCGGCGCCGCTCGCCGTCATGCGGGCGGCGGGAAACGCCGCACTCGGCGGGAGGGCGGACGCTGCCCGCCCGTCCCCGTCCTCGCCCTCATCCTGACGGGCGGGCGCCCCGCCCGTCAGGCCCCTCTCCGCGCGTCTTTGTCCGCGTATCGGACCGTGTCGTCGGTCGGCCTCCCGGCCGTGGGAGGATCGGACAAGGCGGGCCAGGGCCGCGCACCCGGTCGTGCCGCTGCAGTTCCGGGCGCGAGTATGAGGAGCACCGTTGAGCAGGTTGCGCTGGCTGACCGCGGGGGAGTCGCACGGCCCCGCACTCGTGGCGACGCTGGAGGGACTTCCCGCCGGTGTGCCCATCACCACGGAGATGGTGGCGGACCACCTGGCCCGGCGGCGCCTCGGTTATGGGCGCGGTGCCCGGATGAAGTTCGAGCGCGACGAGGTCACCTTCCTCGGCGGTGTACGGCATGGTCTGACCATGGGATCACCCGTCGCGATCATGGTGGGCAACACCGAGTGGCCCAAGTGGGAACAGGTCATGGCGGCCGATCCGGTCGACCCCGAGGTGCTGGCGGGACTGGCCCGTAACGAGCCGCTGACCAGGCCCCGGCCCGGCCACGCCGATCTGGCCGGGATGCAGAAGTACGGCTTCGACGAGGCCCGGCCTGTCCTGGAGCGGGCCAGCGCGCGGGAGACCGCCGCGCGGGTCGCGCTCGGCGCGGTGGCACGTTCGTATCTGAAGGAGACGGCCGGGATCGAGATCGTGTCCCATGTCGTCGAGCTGGCCGCGGCCAAGGCTCCGTACGGCGTCTACCCGACGCCGTCGGATGTGGCGAAGCTGGACGCGGATCCGGTGCGCTGTCTGGACGCGGACGCGAGCGAGGCGATGGTCGCGGAGATCGATCAGGCACACAAGGACGGCGACACCCTCGGCGGTGTGGTCGAGGTGCTGGCGTACGGAGTGCCCGTCGGGCTCGGCTCGCATGTGCACTGGGACCGCAGGCTCGACGCGCGCCTCGCCGCCGCCCTGATGGGCATTCAGGCGATCAAGGGCGTCGAGGTCGGCGACGGCTTCGGACTGGCGCGGGTGCCGGGATCGCGGGCGCACGACGAGATCGTGGCGACCGACGACGGCATCAGGCGCGCGTCCGGCCGCTCCGGCGGCACCGAGGGCGGGCTGACGACCGGTGAGCTGCTGCGCGTACGGGCCGCGATGAAGCCCATCGCGACCGTGCCGCGCGCGCTGGCCACCGTCGACGTGGTCACCGGCGAGGCCACGAAGGCGCACCACCAGCGCTCCGACGTGTGTGCCGTGCCGGCCGCCGGCATCGTCGCCGAGGCCATGGTGGCGCTGACGCTCGCGGACGCGGTCGCCGAGAAGTTCGGCGGCGACAGCGTGCCCGAGACGCGGCGCAATGTCCGCTCGTACCTCGACAACATCCGGATCCGATGAGCGGGCCGGATCCGGAGACGAAGGCAGATCCGGTGAAGGGGGCAGATCAGGTGAGCGCACCGGTCATCGTGCTGGTCGGGCCGATGGGGGTCGGCAAGTCCACCGTCGGCGAGCTGCTCGCCGAGCGTCTGGGCACCGGCTTCCGCGACAGTGACGCCGATATCGTCGCCGCCCAGGGGCGGTCGATCGCGGACATCTTCGTGGACGAGGGCGAGCCGCGCTTCCGTGAGCTGGAGCACGAGGCGGTACGGCTGGCGATCGCCGAGCACCGGGGCGTGCTGGCCCTCGGCGGCGGCGCGGTCCTCGACGCCGCCACGCGTGAACTGCTCGCCGGGCTCCCCGTCGTCTATCTGTCGATGGAGGTCGGCGAGGCCGTCAAACGGGTCGGGCTGAACGTCGCCCGCCCGCTGCTGGCCGTCAACCCCCGCCAGCAGTGGAAGACGCTGATGGAGGCCCGCCGCCATCACTACACGGATGTGGCCCGGGTGGTGGTCCCGACCGACGACCGCACCCCCGAAGAGGTCGCCGGCGCCGTCCTCGACGCGCTGGAGCTCAAGCACCTCCCGGCAGAAGAACCCCGGACCCCCGGCAAGGAGAACCCCGCATGACGGACCAGACAGTCACCCGTATCCAGGTCGGCGGCACCGCCGGGCACGACCCGTACGAGGTGCTGGTCGGCCGGCAGCTGCTGGGGGAGCTGCCCGCGCTCGTCGGCCCGAAGGCCAAGCGGGTCGCGGTCCTGCACCCGGAAGCGCTGGAGGGTACGGGCGAGGCGCTGCGCCAGGATCTCGCGGACCAGGGATATGAGGCCGTCGCGATCCAGGTGCCCAACGCCGAGGAGGCCAAGACCGTCGAGGTCGCCGCGTACTGCTGGAAGGCGCTCGGGCAGACCGGCTTCACCCGTACCGATGTGATCATCGGTGTCGGCGGTGGAGCCACCACCGACCTCGCCGGGTTCGTCGCCGCGACCTGGCTGCGCGGGGTGCGCTGGATCGCCGTACCGACCACGGTGCTTGCCATGGTCGACGCGGCGGTGGGCGGCAAGACCGGAATCAACACCGCCGAGGGCAAGAACCTCGTCGGCGCCTTCCACCCACCCGCCGGGGTGCTCTGCGACCTCGCCGCGCTGGACTCGCTGGGCGTCCACGACTACGTCAGCGGCATGGCCGAGATCATCAAGGCGGGCTTCATCGCGGACCCGGCCATCCTCGATCTCGTCGAGTCCGACCCCGAGGGCGCGCGTACGCCCTCCGGCCCGCACACGGCCGAACTGATCGAGCGCTCGATCCGGGTGAAGGCCGAGGTCGTCTCCAACGACCTCAAGGAATCCGGACTGCGCGAGATCCTGAACTACGGCCACACCCTCGCCCACGCGATCGAGAAGAACGAACGCTACAAGTGGCGGCACGGCGCCGCCGTCTCCGTCGGCATGGTCTTCGCCGCGGAACTGGGCCGGCTCGCCGGCCGGCTGGACGACGCGACCGCGGACCGGCACCGCTCCGTGCTGGAGTCCGTCGGGCTGCCGCTGACCTACCGCGGTGACCAGTGGCCCAAGCTGCTGGAGACGATGAAGGTCGACAAGAAGTCCCGCGGTGATCTGCTGCGCTTCATCGTGCTGGACGGGCTCGCCAAGCCGACCGTCCTGGAGGGTCCCGACCCGGCGGTGCTGCTCGCCGCGTACGGGGAGGTGTCGGCGTGACCCGACGGGTCCTCGTGCTCAACGGCCCCAACCTCGGCCGTCTCGGCTCGCGCGAGCCCGATGTCTACGGCGCGACCACATACGCGGGTCTGGTGGACGCCTGCCGTGAGCTCGGCAAGGAGCTCGGCTTCGAGGTCGACGTCCGTGAAACGAATGACGAGGGGGAGATGATCCGCTGGCTGCACGAGGCCGCGGACGGTTCAATTCCGGTCGTTCTCAACCCCGGTGCGTTCACCCACTACTCGTACGGAATGCGGGACGCGGCAGCTCAGCGCACCGCGCCGCTCATCGAGGTGCATATCTCGAATCCGTACGCACGGGAGGAATTCCGCCACACGTCGGTGGTCGCTGCGGTCGCCAGCGGTACGGTCGCGGGCTTCGGTATCGGCTCGTACCGGCTCGCCCTTCGGGCGCTCGCGGAGGAAGTGTCCGGCTGACGGGGCACCGTACGCGCACCCCGGCCGTTGCCAGCGTGGCGGCCGGGGGCGGTACCGTTCGGTAGCGCGCGGCCGACAGGGCAGGGAGCCGCCGACCAGCGTCAGTCGCACGAGACGGAGTGGCACCGGATGCAGCACTCAGCGGGGGCTCCGTTGCCGCCTCCCCAGGGACCGGGGTACGGATCCGGCGGATGGGCGCACCAGGGGCCGCAGCAACCGGCCGTGCCCCATCAGCCCCCGGCGCCCCACCAGCCTCCGGGACCGCCTCACGTGCCCGCGCAGCATCAGTCCCCCGGCTCGCACCAGCCGCCCGGCCCGCCGGCGCACCCGCCGCACGGCGCTCCCGTACCGCCGCAGGGGCCGCCCGCCGGGCCGCCTCCCGCTCCCGCGGACTCCACCGGACACATCCAGCTGCCGCCCGGTGGCCCGGTCCCCATGCCGGCCCCGCCACGCGCCCCCGACGGCGGCACCGGCGCGGCGACCCTCGCCGTCCTGCTGATCGGCCCGGCCGGCGCGGGCAAGACGACCGTGGCCCGGCACTGGGCGATGAGCCGCCAGGTGCCCACCGCGCACATCAGCCTTGACGATGTCCGCGAATGGGTCTGCTCCGGCTTCGCCGATCCGCAGTCCGGCTGGAACGAGCACTCCGAGGCGCAGTACCGGCTGGCCCGCCGCACCTGCGGCTTCGCCGCGCGCAACTTCCTCGCCAACGGCATCTCCTGCATCCTGGACGACGCGGTCTTCCCCGACCGGCCGGTCGTCGGCCTCGGCGGCTGGAAGCGCCATGTCGGGCCCGGTCTGCTGCCGGTGGTCCTGCTGCCGGGGCTGGAGATCGTGCTGGAGCGCAACGCCGAGCGCAGCGGCAACCGCCGGCTCTCCGACGAGGAGGTGGCCGGCATCCATGGCCGGATGGCCGGCTGGTACGGCTCGGGGCTGACGATCATCGACAACTCCAAGTACGACGTGGAGACCACGGCCCGGGTTCTCGACGACGTCCTCGCGCGTTCCCTCACGAGCCCGCCCAACTGGTGACGGCCGGCGACCGACCAGGCCGGACAGGACCTGGCGGCGCCCATGCGCCGCCCCCCGGTCGGACGCGCTGAACCGGCCGGGTGACGCCCTCGCTCATACGCTCGGGTCATGTCAGACGTGTATGCGGCCCGCCGCGCGCGGCTGCGGGACCGGTGCTCGGCGGCGGGCGACGCGGCGGCCCTGGTCTCCCGCCCCGCCAATGTCCGCTACCTCGCGGGCGGGGCGCCCCCCGGCGCCGTACTGCTGCTCGGCCCCGGCCCCGACGGAGACATGCTGTTCTGCCCGCGTCCCCCCGCGGACGACGACGCCGGGGGACGGCGGATCGATGAACACCTCCGGGTCACCGTCCTGCCCCACACCACCGGCGACCCCGCGATCGCCGCCGCCGGAACCCTCGGCCCTTCGGCCGCCGGGACCCTCGCCGTGGAGGAGCACCATCTGACCGTCGCCCGGCACCGCGCGATCGGCTCCGTCGCGCCCCGGCTACGGCTGACCGATCTCGGCGGCGCCGTCGAGCAGCAGCGGATCGTCAAGGACGAGGAGGAGATCGCCTGTCTGCGGATCGCGGCCGAGATCGCCGACCAGGCGCTGGGCGAGCTGCTGGAGTCGATCCTGGTGGGCCGTACCGAACGTCATCTCGCGCTGGAGCTGGAGCGGCGCCTGGTCGACCACGGCGCGGACGGCCCCGCCTTCCCGACCGCCGTCGCCACCGGCCCCAACTCCGGCCGCTGCGGGCACCATCCCTCGGACCGCCGGGTCGAGGAGGGTGATTTCCTCTCCGTCGGCCTCGGTGCCGACTACCGGGGCTACCGGTGTCTGATCGGCCGCACGTTTGTCATCGGGACCTCCCCGGCCGACTGGCAGATCGAGCTGTACGAGCTGGTCTTCGCGGCACAACGGGCAGGTCGGGAGGCCCTTGTGCCGAGCGCCGGATACCGCGAGGTGGACCACGCCACCCGGCACCCGCTGGAGGCCGCGGGGCACGGTGAGGGGCTCGCACCCCGTACGGGACATGGTGTCGGACTCGAAATCGACGAGGACCCGCAGCTCGCCCCCACGGCCATGGGTAAACTGGACGCTTGTGTGCCGGTCACCGTCGGACCGGGGGTCCACCTCCCGGGCCGGGGCGGTGTCCGGATCGATGACACGCTCGTCGTCCGCCCCGAGGCGGACGGCGGACCCGAGCTACTCACCATCACGACCAAGGAACTGCTCGCGCTCTAGCGCGCACCCTCGGTCGTCCACCAGCTTCAGTCCAGGAGATTCCGCAACCGTGGCTTCCACGAACGACCTCAAGAACGGCCTGGTGCTCAAGCTCGACGGGGGCCAGCTCTGGTCCGTCGTCGAGTTCCAGCACGTCAAGCCCGGCAAGGGCCCGGCCTTCGTGCGCACCAAGCTGAAGAACGTGCTCTCCGGCAAGGTCGTCGACAAGACCTTCAACGCCGGCGTGAAGGTCGAAACGGCCACCGTTGACCGCCGCGACATGCAGTTCTCGTACATGGACGGCGAGTACTTCGTCTTCATGGACATGCAGACCTACGACCAGATGATGGTCGACCGCAAGTCGGTCGGTGACGCCGCCAACTATCTGATCGAGGGCTTCACGGCCAGCGTCGCCACCCACGAGGGCGAGGTGCTCTATGTCGAGCTGCCCGCCGCCGTCGAGCTGACGATCCAGCACACCGACCCCGGCGTCCAGGGCGACCGCTCCACCGGCGGCACCAAGCCCGCCACGCTGGAGACCGGCTACGAGATCGGTGTCCCGCTCTTCATCACCACCGGTGAGAAGATCAAGGTCGACACGCGCTCCGGTGAGTACCTCGGCCGGGTGAACAGCTAACCGTGGCTGCCCGGAACAAGGCCCGTAAGCGCGCCTTCCAGATTCTCTTCGAGGCAGACCAGCGCGGGGCGTCCGTGCAGACGGTCCTCGCGGACTGGATACGGCATGCCCGGACCGACGACCGTCAGCCGCCGGTGGGCGAGTACACGATGGAACTGGTCGAGGGGTACGCGGAGTACGCGGACCGCATCGACGAGCTCATCTCCACCTACTCGGTGGGCTGGACGCTCGACCGGATGCCGGTCGTCGACCGGAACATCGTGCGGCTCGGCGCGTACGAGCTGGTGTGGGTGGACGAGACCCCGGACGCGGTGGTGATCGACGAGGCGGTTCAGCTCGCCAAGGAGTTCTCCACCGACGATTCCCCGTCCTTCGTGAACGGCCTGCTGGGCCGCTTCAAGGACCTCAAGCCGAGCTTGCGCCGCGTCTGAGCGGCCTTCGGAGCACGGAAATGGCCGGCGTACCGCGAAAGCGCCGGACGGGCCCTCCCGGCCCTGTCCGGCGCTTTGCCACTTCCCGGGCGCTTCCGGGGCGTTTCCCGCTTCCGGGGCGCTTCCGGGGCGTACGGGTGTCTGCGTCAACACACCGGAGGGCGGTCCCGTACGCATACGGGACCGCCCTCCGGAGGTGACGTTTCTGCTGGTCTGTGGCGGGTTGGGTCAGCCCTCCTCGTGGGCGACCGCACGGCGCGCGTCGGCGTCCAGAACGCCCCAGCTGATCAACTGCTCGGTCAGGACCGAGGGCGACTGGTCGTAGATCACGGCCAGCGTGCGCAGGTCGTCCTGCCGGATCGACAGCACCTTGCCGTTGTAGTCGCCGCGCTGGCTCTGGATGGTCGCCGCGTAACGCTGGAGGGGGCCCGCCTTCTCCTGCGGCACATGGGCCAGCCGCTCCAGGTCGAGGACGAGCTTCGGCGGCGGCTCGGCGGCTCCGCCGGGGGTCGTGCCGGGAAGAAGCTCCTGCACGGGGACCCCGTAGAAATCCGCCAGCTCGGCGAGGCGCTGCACCGTAACGGCACGGTCGCCACGCTCGTACGATCCGACCACCACTGCCTTCCAACGGCCCTGGGACTTCTCCTCCACGCCATGGAGCGAGAGGCCCTGCTGGGTGCGGATGGCGCGGAGTTTGGCCCCGAGCTGCTTTGCGTATTCGCTGGACATATAGCTCCCCGGACGAAGTCTGGTAACTCACTGTGAGGTTACGCAGCGTTACTTGGATGCGTCAAGCCGAAGGAGCCGCACCGAGGTCAGCAGCGGGCTTCCCGCCGTGCCACGACAGGGGTGCGACCAGGTACTCCGGCGGCCTCCTGCTAGCCTGGGTGGCGTAATTTCGACGTCCTTTAAGATCCGTCCCGTGAGGCGGAGAAGGAGGTCCGTTTCATATGGACACCAGCGACACCAGCGACACCAGCGAGACCGGTCACATCGGCGGGACCGGCCGGACGGAAGGCGCGGGCGAGGCGGCACGCCCCGTCCTGGAAGCCCCCGACATCGCACGGGCCCTGACCCGTATCGCCCACGAGATCGTCGAACGCGCCAAGGGCGCCGACGACGTGGTGCTGCTCGGCATTCCGACCCGCGGAGTCTTCCTGGCCCGCCGGCTGGCCGGAAAGCTCGCGGAGATCACCGGCCGCTCGATCCCCGTCGGCTCCCTCGACATCACGATGTACCGCGACGACCTGCGCCTGCGGCCCGCCCGCGCGCTGGGCCGTACCGACATCCCCGGCGACGGCGTCGACGGACGGCTGGTCGTCCTCGTGGACGACGTGCTCTTCTCCGGCCGTACGATCCGGGCCGCCCTCGACGCGCTCGGCGACATTGGGCGCCCGCGCGCCGTCCAGCTCGCCGTACTCGTGGACCGGGGCCACCGCGAGCTGCCGATCCGTGCCGACTACGTGGGCAAGAACCTGCCCACCTCGCTGCGCGAGACGGTCAAGGTCCAGCTCGCGGAGGAAGACGGCCGGGACACCGTCCTGCTCGGCCTCAAGCAGGCCGCCGTGTCCGGCGAGCGCTAGCACGCCTCCGTACGCCGTCCATCCCGTACGGATGCCTTCGCGCGCCCGCACGCCCGCACACCCACACAACGGAGCACTCCAGATGCTGCGCCTCCCGGGGGCCGGCCCCCGCACACCCGGCCATCTCATCTCCGCCGCCGACCTCAGCCGCGACGAGGCCGTGCTGATCCTCGACACCGCCGAGGAGATGGCGCGGGTCGCCGACCGGCCCATCAAGAAACTGCCGACGCTGCGCGGCCGCACCGTGGTGAACCTCTTCTTCGAGGACTCGACCCGCACCCGGATCTCCTTCGAGGCCGCCGCCAAGCGCCTGTCGGCCGATGTCATCAACTTCTCCGCCAAGGGCTCGTCCGTCTCCAAGGGCGAGTCGCTCAAGGACACCGCGCTGACCCTGGAGGCGATGGGCGCCGACGCCGTCGTCATCCGGCACGGCGCCTCCGGCGCCCCGTACCGGCTCGCCACCTCCGGGTGGATCGACGGCGTGGTCGTCAACGCCGGCGACGGTACGCACGAACACCCCACGCAGGCGCTGCTCGACGCCTTCACCCTGCGCCGCAGGCTGGTCGGCGCGGACGCGGGCATCGGGCGTGATCTCGACGGGCGGCGCGTCACCATCGTCGGCGATGTGCTGCACAGCAGGGTCGCCCGCTCCAATGTCCTGCTGCTGCACACACTCGGCGCCCAGGTCACCGTGGTCGCCCCGCCCACGCTCGTACCGATCGGGGTCGAGCGGTGGCCGTGCGAGGTCTCGTACGACCTGGACCGGGTGCTGCCGGACTCCGACGCCGTGATGATGCTGCGGGTGCAGCGCGAGCGGATGAACGCCGCCTTCTTCCCGACCGAGCGCGAGTACTCCCGCCGCTACGGGCTGAACGGCGAGCGCATGGGCCGCATGCCCGAGACGTCGATCGTGATGCACCCCGGGCCGATGAACCGCGGCATGGAGATCACCGCCGAGGTCGCCGACTCCGACCGCTGCACGGCCGTCGAGCAGGTCGCCAACGGTGTCTCGATCCGGATGGCCGTGCTCTATCTGCTGCTGGGCGGCAACGAGCCCGCCGTCACCCACTCCCGCCCGTCGACCGCCGCCACCCAAGATGCCGAGCGCTCCGCGCACACCCTGAACGCCGAGGAGAAGAAGTAACCATGAGCAAGATTCTGATCCGGGGCGCGCGGGTACTGGGCGGCGAACCACAGGACGTACTGATCGACGGCGAGACCATCGCCCAGGTGGGCAGCGGACTGCCCGCGGACGGCGCGACGACCGTCATCGAGGCCGAGGGCCGGATCCTGCTGCCCGGTCTGGTCGATCTGCACACCCATCTGCGCGAGCCCGGCCGCGAGGACTCCGAGACCGTGCTGACCGGTACGAAGGCCGCGGCCGTGGGCGGTTTCACCGCCGTCCACGCCATGGCGAACACCTTCCCGGTGGCCGACACCGCCGGTGTGGTCGAGCAGGTCTGGCGGCTGGGCAGGGAATCGGGCTACTGCGACGTCCAGCCCGTCGGCGCCGTCACGGTCGGTCTGGAGGGCAAGCAGCTGGCCGAGCTGGGCGCGATGCACGACTCGGCCGCCGCCGTCCGGGTCTTCTCCGACGACGGCAAGTGCGTGGACGACGCGGTGATCATGCGCCGCGCGCTGGAGTACGTGAAGGCCTTCGACGGGGTGATCGCCCAGCACGCCCAGGAACCGCGGCTGACCGAGGGCGCCCAGATGAACGAGGGCATCGTCTCGGCCGAGCTCGGGCTCGGCGGCTGGCCCGCCGTGGCCGAGGAGTCGATCATCGCCCGTGATGTACTCCTCGCCGCCCATGTCGGCTCCCGCGTGCACATCTGCCATCTCTCCACCGCAGGCTCGGTGGAGCTGGTCCGCTGGGCGAAGTCCAAGGGGTGGAACGTCACCGCCGAGGTCACCCCGCACCATCTGCTGCTCACCGACGAACTCGTACGGTCGTACAACCCCGTCTACAAGGTGAACCCGCCGCTGCGTACCGAGGCCGATGTGACGGCCCTGCGCGAGGCGCTCGCGGACGGGACGATCGACTGCGTCGCCACCGACCACGCGCCGCACCCCCACGAGGACAAGGACTGCGAGTGGGCCGCCGCGGCCATGGGCATGGTGGGGCTGGAGACGGCGCTGTCGGTGGTCCAGGAGACGATGGTCGAGACCGGACTGCTCGACTGGGCCGGGGTCGCCGACCGGATGTCGTTCCGGCCGGCCCTCATCGGCAGGCTCGACGGCCACGGCCGTCCCGTCTCGCCGGGTGAGCCCGCCAACCTGACCCTGGTGGATCCGGCATACCGTGGTGCCGTGGACCCCGCGGGGTTCGCCTCCCGCAGCCGTAACACCCCCTACGAGGGGCGTGAGCTGCCGGGGCGGGTGACCCACACCTTCCTGCGGGGCCGTGCCACGGTCGTCGACGGGAATCTGGCGTGAGTACTGCGAACCTTCTGCTTCCTCTGGCCGCCGAACAGAAATCGGCGGAGGTGACCGACTGGGCCGCCCGGATCGGCTGGGTCCTCGGTCTGCTGCTGTTCATCGCCTTCGTGTACTGGCTGATGCGCCAGGGCTGGAAGTGGCGCGGCAGTCTCCAGTCCGATCTGCCGGAGCTGCCCAGCGCGCCCGAGGCGCCCGGTGCGGCCAAGCTGAGCATGAGCGGCCGCTACCACGGCTCCACCACCGCCGGGCAGTGGCTCGACCGGATCGTGGCCCATGGCCTGGGCGCGCGCAGCCGCGTCGAGCTGACGCTCACCGACGCGGGGCTGGATGTCGTACGCCCCGGCGCGAACGACTTCTTCGTCCCGGCCGACCGGCTGCGCGAGGCCCGGCTCGACAAGGGCATCGCGGGCAAGGTCCTGGCCGAGGGCGGACTGCTGATCGTCACCTGGCAGCACGGCGACAAGCTGATCGACTCCGGCTTCCGCTCCGACCGCTCCGCCGAGCACACCGCCTGGGTCGAGGCCATCAACTTCATGAACCAGTTCACGACGACGGAAGGCCCCGCACGATGACCACCTCCACCCCGGGAACCGCCCGCGACAAGGCGACTCCCGCCGTACTCGTCCTGGAGGACGGCCGCAGCTTCCGCGGCCGTGCCTACGGGGCCGTGGGGGAGACCTTCGGCGAGGCGGTGTTCTCCACCGGCATGACCGGCTACCAGGAGACCCTGACCGACCCGTCGTACCACCGCCAGGTCGTCGTGATGACCGCGCCGCACATCGGCAACACCGGCGTCAACGACGAGGACGCCGAATCGCGGCGGATCTGGGTCTCCGGCTATGTCGTACGCGACCCCGCGCGCACCCCCTCCAACTGGCGCTCCCGGCGCTCCCTCGACGACGAACTCGTCGCCCAGGGCGTCGTCGGCATCAGCGGGATCGACACCCGCGCGCTCACCCGCCATCTGCGCGAGCGCGGCGCGATGCGCGTCGGCATCTTCTCCGGCGCCTCCCTGGCCGACGAGGCGACGCTGCTCGCCCGTGTCCAGCGGGCTCCCGAGATGACCGGCGCCGACCTGTCCGCCGAGGTCGCCACCGAGCGGAGTTACGTCGTCCCCGCGCTCGGCCCCGACGGCGAGGCCGTCCCGCTGGGCACCGCGCGCCTCACCGTCGCCGCGCTCGACCTGGGCATCAAGGGCATGACCCCGCACCGGATGGCCGAGCGCGGCATAGAGGTGCATGTGCTGCCCGCCACCGCCACCCTCGACGAGGTGTACGCCATCGGCCCCGACGGAGTCTTCCTCTCCAACGGCCCCGGCGACCCGGCCACCGCCGACCTCACCGTCGTCAAGGGCGTGCTGGAGCGCGGCACCCCGCTCTTCGGCATCTGCTTCGGCAACCAGCTGCTCGGCCGCGCGCTCGGCTTCGGCACGTACAAGCTGAAGTACGGGCACCGGGGCATCAACCAGCCCGTGCAGGACCGTACGACCGGCAAGGTCGAGGTCACCGCCCACAACCACGGATTCGCCGTCGACGCACCGCTCGACCGGGTCTCCGACACCCCCTACGGCCGCGCCGAGGTCTCCCACGTCTGTCTCAACGACAACGTGGTCGAGGGGCTCAGGCTGCTCGACCGGCCGGTCTTCAGCGTTCAGTACCACCCCGAGGCCGCCGCGGGCCCGCACGACGCCGCGTACCTGTTCGACCGCTTCACACAGCTCATGGAGGGCCAGCGTGCCTAAGCGCACCGATATCCAGTCCGTCCTGGTCATCGGTTCAGGACCGATCGTCATCGGCCAGGCCGCTGAGTTCGACTACTCCGGTACCCAGGCGTGCCGCGTCCTCAAGTCCGAGGGTCTGCGGGTCATCCTGGTCAACTCCAACCCCGCCACGATCATGACGGACCCGGAGATCGCCGACGCCACCTATGTCGAGCCGATCACCCCCGACTTCGTCGAGAAGATCATCGCCAAGGAGCGCCCCGACGCGCTGCTGCCCACCCTCGGTGGACAGACCGCGCTCAACACCGCGATCTCGCTCCATGACGCGGGCACGCTCGACAAGTACGGCGTCGAGCTGATCGGCGCCAATGTCGAGGCGATCAACAAGGGCGAGGACCGCGACCTCTTCAAGGGCGTCGTCAACGCCGTCCACGCCAAGATCGGCCACGGCGAGTCCGCGCGTTCGGTCATCTGCCACTCCATGGACGACGTGCTCAAGGGCGTCGACGAACTCGGCGGCTACCCCGTCGTCGTACGCCCCTCCTTCACCATGGGCGGCGCCGGCTCCGGATTCGCGCACACCGAGGAGGATCTGCGCCGGATCGCCGGACAGGGCCTGATGCTCTCCCCGACCACCGAGGTGCTCCTGGAGGAGTCCATCCTCGGCTGGAAGGAGTACGAGCTGGAGCTGATGCGCGACAAGCACGACAACGTCGTGGTCGTCTGCTCCATCGAGAACTTCGACCCGATGGGCGTGCACACCGGCGACTCGATCACCGTCGCGCCCGCGATGACGCTCACCGACCGGGAGTACCAGATCCTGCGGGACATCGGCATCGCCGTGATCCGCGAGGTAGGCGTCGACACCGGCGGCTGCAACATCCAGTTCGCGATCAACCCCGACGACGGCCGGGTCATCGTCATCGAGATGAACCCGCGCGTCTCCCGCTCCTCCGCGCTCGCCTCCAAGGCCACCGGCTTCCCGATCGCGAAGATCGCCGCCCGGCTCGCCATCGGCTACACGCTGGACGAGATCCCCAACGACATCACCGAGAAGACCCCGGCGTCCTTCGAGCCCACGCTCGACTATGTCGTCGTGAAGGTGCCGCGCTTCGCCTTCGAGAAGTTCCCGGCGGCCGACGCCAGCCTCACCACCACCATGAAGTCGGTCGGCGAGGCCATGGCCATCGGCCGTAACTTCACCGAGGCGCTTCAGAAGGCGCTGCGCTCGCTGGAGAAGGCGGGCAGCCAGTTCGACTTCACCGGCGAGGCGGGCGGTCCCGCCGAGAAGCACGCGCTGCTGGAGACCTCCAAGGTCCCCACCGACGGCCGGATCAACACCGTCATGCGCGCCATCCGGGCCGGTGCCACCCCCGAGGAGGTCTTCGACGCGACGAAGATCGACCCGTGGTTCGTCGACCAGCTGTTCCTGATCAAGGAGTACGCGGACGAGCTGGCCGCGGCGCCCGAGCTCGACCCCGGACTGCTCGCCGAGGCGAAGCGGCACGGCTTCTCCGACGCGCAGATCGCCGGTATCCGCGGGCTGCGCGAGGACGTGGTCCGCGAGGTCAGGCACGCGCTCGGCATCCGCCCGGTCTACAAGACGGTCGACACCTGCGCCGCCGAGTTCGCCGCGAAGACCCCGTACTTCTACTCCTCGTACGACGAGGAGAGCGAGGTCGCGCCGCGCGAGAAGCCCGCCGTGATCATCCTCGGCTCCGGTCCCAACAGGATCGGCCAGGGCATCGAGTTCGACTACTCCTGTGTCCACGCCTCCTTCGCGCTCAGCGCGGCGCCGACTCCTGTGGGCGGCTACGAGACCGTGATGGTCAACTGCAACCCGGAGACGGTCTCCACCGACTACGACACCTCCGACCGGCTCTACTTCGAGCCGCTCACCCTGGAGGACGTCCTGGAGATCGTGCACGCCGAGACGCTGGCCGGGCCCATCGCGGGCGTCATCGTCCAGCTCGGCGGCCAGACCCCGCTGGGCCTCGCCCAGGCGCTCAAGGACAACGGCGTACCGGTCGTCGGCACGCCTCCCGAGGCGATCCACGCCGCCGAGGACCGCGGCGCCTTCGGCCGGGTCCTCGCCGAGGCCGGGCTGCCCGCGCCCAAGCACGGCACCGCCACCACCTTCGCCGAGGCCAAGGCCATCGCCGACGAGATCGGCTACCCCGTGCTGGTCCGGCCCTCGTACGTCCTCGGCGGGCGCGGCATGGAGATCGTGTACGACGAGATCAGGCTCTCCTCGTACATCGCCGAGTCCACCGAGATCAGCCCCACCCGGCCGGTCCTGGTGGACCGGTTCCTCGACGACGCCATCGAGATCGACGTCGACGCGCTCTACGACGGTACGGAGCTGTACCTCGGCGGTGTCATGGAGCACATCGAGGAGGCCGGGATCCACTCCGGCGACTCGGCGTGCGCGCTGCCGCCCATCACGCTGGGCGGCTTCGACATCAAGCGGCTGCGCGCCTCGACCGAGGCCATCGCCAAGGGGGTCGGGGTCCGCGGGCTGATCAATATCCAGTTCGCGATGGCCGGCGACATCCTGTACGTCCTGGAGGCCAACCCGCGCGCCTCCCGTACGGTCCCCTTCACCTCCAAGGCGACGGCCGTACCGCTCGCCAAGGCGGCGGCCCGTATCTCGCTCGGCGCCACCGTCGCCGAACTGCGCGCCGAGGGACTGCTGCCGGCCCAGGGCGACGGCGGCACGCTGCCGCTCGACGCCCCGATCTCCGTCAAGGAGGCCGTGATGCCGTGGTCGCGCTTCCGCGACATCCACGGACGCGGGGTGGACACCGTCCTCGGCCCGGAGATGCGCTCCACCGGTGAGGTCATGGGCATCGACTCCGCCTTCGGCACGGCGTACGCCAAATCGCAGGCCGGCGCGTACGGCCCGCTGCCCACCAAGGGCCGCGCCTTCATCTCCGTCGCCAACCGCGACAAGCGCTCGATGATCTTCCCGGCGCGTGAGCTGGTCGCCCACGGCTTCGAGCTGCTGGCCACCTCGGGCACCGCGGAGGTGCTCAAGCGGAACGGCATAAACGCCACCGTCGTACGCAAGCAGAGCGAGGGCGAGGGCCCGGACGGCGAGAAGACCATCGTCCAGCTGATCCACGACGGAGGTGTCGACCTGATCGTCAACACCCCGTACGGCACCGGCGGCCGGCTCGACGGCTACGACATCCGCACGGCGGCCGTGGCACGCGGCGTCCCCTGCCTGACGACGGTCCAGGCGCTGGCCGCCGCCGTCCAGGGCATCGACGCCCTCAAACACGGCGAGGTCGGGGTCCGTTCCCTCCAGGAACACGCCGAACACCTGATCGCGGCACGCGAGAGCTAGGCCCTGTCCGGTCGTCCGGTCGTAGGAGGGGGGACACCGAAGCCGGTGTCCCCCCTCCTCATGAGGTCTCTTCGAGGACACACCACTCCGTTGGAGGACACACCACTCCATGTACAAGATCTTCTTCAGGCTGGTCTTCCGCCGGATGGACCCGGAGCGGGCTCACCACCTGGCGTTCCGCTGGATCCGGCTCGCCGCCCGTATCCCCGTCCTGCGTACGTTCGTCGCCGCCGCCCTCGCGCCGCGCCACCGCGAACTGCGCACGGAGGCGTTCGGACTGCGGATGCACGGCCCCTTCGGGCTCGCCGCGGGCTTCGACAAGAACGCCGTGGCCATCGACGGCATGACGATGCTCGGCTTCGACCACGTCGAGATCGGCACGGTCACCGGCGAGCCGCAGCCCGGCAACCCGAAGACGCGGCTCTTCCGGCTTGTCGCCGACCGCGCGCTGATCAACCGGATGGGCTTCAACAACGAGGGCTCGGCCGTCGTCGCGGCCCGGCTGGCGGCGCGCAGGCCGGTCTTCAGGACCACCGTCGGCGTCAACATCGGCAAGACCAAGGTCGTCCCCGAGAGTGAGGCGATCGGCGACTATGTGCTCTCGACGGAGCGACTGGCCGGACACGCCGACTATCTCGTGGTCAATGTCAGCTCGCCCAACACCCCCGGGCTGCGCAGCCTCCAGGCCGTCGACCAGCTGAGGCCGCTGCTCACCGCCGTACGCGAGGCCGCCGACCGCACCGTCACCCACCGCCGGGTGCCGCTTCTGGTCAAGATCGCGCCCGATCTCGCCGACGAGGACATCGACGCCGTCGCCGACCTGGCCGTGGAACTGAGTCTGGACGGCATCATCGCCACCAACACCACCATCGCGCGCGACGGGCTCGGCCTGGTCTCGGATCCGGCCCTGGTCGCGGAGACGGGCGGACTGTCCGGCGGGCCGCTGAAGGCACGCTCACTGGAGGTGCTGCGCCGGCTGTACGCGCGCGTGGGCGACCGGATCACGCTCGTCGGGGTCGGCGGGATCGAGACCGCAGAGGACGCCTGGCAGCGGGTCCTCGCGGGCGCCACGCTCGTCCAGGGCTACAGCGCCTTCATCTACGAGGGCCCGTTCTGGAGCCGCGCGATCCACAAGGGGCTCGCCGCCCGGCTGGCGGTCAGTCCGTACGCCACGCTCGCCGAGGCCGTCGGCGCCGACACCCGGAAGGTGACCGCATGACCCCCACCGCTTCCGCCCCGACCTCGCTGGAGCCCTTCGGGGCCCGGCTGCGGCGCGCCATGGACACCCGCGGACCGCTCTGCGTCGGCATCGACCCGCACGGCTCGCTGCTCACGGACTGGGGCCTGGGCGACGACATCGCGGGCCTGGAGCGCTTCGCCCGTACGACGGTGGAGGCGCTGGCGGACCGGGTGGCCGTGCTCAAGCCGCAGTCGGCGTTCTTCGAGCGCTTCGGATCGCGTGGGATCGCCGTCCTGGAGAAGACCGTCGCGGAGGCGCGGGCGGCCGGGGCGCTGGTCCTGATGGACGCCAAGCGCGGCGACATCGGCTCCACCATGGGCGCGTACGCGGCGACCTATCTGAACCAGGGCTCGCCGCTCTTCTCGGACGCCGTCACGGTCTCCCCGTATCTCGGCTTCGAGTCGCTGCGTCCGGCGCTGGACGCGGCCGCGCTCTCCGGCTCGGGTGTCTTCGTACTCGCGCTGACCTCCAACCCCGAGGGCGCGGAGGTGCAGCGCGCCACCGCCGCCGACGGCCGGCCGGTCGCGCGGCTGATGCTGGACCACATGGCGGCGGAGAACGCGGGCGTGACCCCGCTCGGCTCGGTCGGCGCGGTCGTCGGCGCGACCCTGGGGGACGTGGGCGTCGATCTCGCGATCAACGGGCCGCTGCTCGCGCCCGGCATCGGCGCGCAGGGCGCGACCCCGGCCGATCTGCCCGGCGTGTTCGGTACGGCGGTCGGCAATGTGGTCCCGAGCGTCAGCCGGGGCGTGCTGCGGCACGGTCCGGACCTCGGCGCGCTGAGGGAGGCGGCGAAGCGTTTCGCCGATGAGGTGAGGGTGGCCGTCGGGGGCGCGTAGGGCATGCGGGCGGACCCGCTCGGGGCGTGCGCCGGGGGAGTGTCGGAAGGCTTTCGGTGGTGCGGCAGCCGGCTTTCCGCGGCGTGCCGGGGCGCTTTGAGAGGTGACGCTGAACACCAGGGGAACACCGCTGGGACGCCGATGAAGAGGTTCTTGGCGGAAAAGCTGGGCAATATGCCTGAAATGTCCGGCCCGATCGACGTTGACCAGGACTTTTCGTCTGTTCTCGCTGACTCCGGCGGCCATGGCCGCTAGTCTCCGTCGAGAGCCAACGTGCAGTCCGTTGCCCGTTGCTCGCCTGGTGTGGGGCGAACAGGTTCCTCACCGGTCCGTATCCGACAGTTCGACATCCGAGGTGACGTAGGCGTGGCTCTTCCGCCCCTTACCCCTGAACAGCGCGCAGCCGCGCTCGAAAAGGCCGCCGCGGCTCGCCGGGAGCGGGCCGAGGTCAAGAATCGACTCAAGCACTCCGGCGCCTCCCTCCATGACGTCATCAAGCAGGGTCAGGAGAACGACGTCATCGGGAAGATGAAGGTCTCCGCACTGCTTGAGTCCCTGCCCGGCGTGGGCAAGGTCCGCGCCAAGCAGATCATGGAGCGGCTCGGGATCTCCGAGAGCCGCCGAGTGCGTGGTCTTGGCTCCAACCAGATCGCCTCCCTGGAGCGCGAGTTCGGCGGCAAGCCCGCCTGACGTTCCCGGGCACCCCCGGGAACCTGGATAATCGCCGCATGGCAGCAGAGGTACGACCGCGGCTGACCGTGCTCTCCGGCCCCTCCGGGGTCGGTAAGAGCACGGTCGTCGCTCATATGCGCAAGGTCCACCCCGAGGTATGGCTCTCGGTGTCGGCCACCACCAGAAAGCCGCGCCCCGGCGAACGCCATGGCGTCCAGTATTTCTTCGTCACCGACGATGAATTCGACAAGCTGGTCGCCAACGGTGAGTTGCTGGAATGGGCGGAGTTCGCGGGCAATCGCTACGGCACGCCGCGCCAGGCGGTCCTCGACCGGCTGGGAGCGGGCGAGCCCGTACTGCTGGAGATCGATCTCCAGGGCGCGCGACAGGTCAAGGAGTCCATGCCCGATTCCCGGCTGGTCTTCCTGGCGCCCCCGAGCTGGGACGAGCTGGTACGCCGGCTCACCGGCCGGGGGACGGAATCGCCCGAGGTGATCGAGCGCCGGCTGGAGTCCGCCACGGTGGAGCTCGCAGCCGAGTCGGAGTTCGATACGACGCTGGTCAACACCTCGGTCGAGGACGTCGCGCGCGAGCTGCTAGCCTTGATGGCAGTTGCATGATCTTTTGTGGGCTTTCCTTCCATCGTGAATCCCGCAATTACCGATTTCTCCTTGAATTTTCTTCGGAAGGCTAGAGAGTGTCCTCTTCCATCACCACGCCCGAGGGCATCATCAACCCGCCGATCGATGAGCTGCTTGAGGCCACGGACTCGAAGTACAGCCTCGTGATCTACGCGGCCAAGCGCGCGCGCCAGATCAACGCGTACTACTCGCAGCTCGGTGAGGGCCTGCTTGAGTACGTCGGTCCGCTGGTGGACACCCACGTCCACGAGAAGCCGCTCTCGATCGCCCTGCGTGAGATCAACGCGGGTCTGCTGACCTCCGAGGCCATCGACGGCCCCGCCCAGTAGGCGTACGCGCTCTTCAGCACAGGCTTTTCAGTACAGGCTTTTCAGCACACGCTCTTCAGCACAGGCTCTTCACCAACAGGCCCGGCGGTACGACCGCCGGGCCTGTGGTGTGTCATGTCCGTAGGGCCGAGGACGGACGAGCCCGAGGGCGGACGAGAGAGGGGAGACACGGTGGACAAGCCGAAGGTCGTTCTGGGGGTCGCGGGCGGGATCGCCGCGTACAAGGCGTGCGAGCTGCTGCGCCGGCTGACCGAGTCGGGCCATGACGTACGGGTCGTACCGACCGGCTCCGCGCTGCACTTCGTCGGCGCGGCCACCTGGTCGGCCCTCTCAGGCCACCCCGTCTCCACCGAGGTCTGGACCGATGTCCACGAGGTGCCGCATGTGCGGATCGGGCAGACCGCCGATCTCGTCGTCGTCGCCCCGGCCACCGCCGATCTGCTGGCCAAGGCGGCGCACGGACTCGCCGACGACCTGCTGACCAATACGCTCCTGACCGCCCGCTGTCCTGTCGTCTTCGCGCCGGCCATGCACACGGAGATGTGGGAGCACCCCGCCACCCAGGAGAATGTCGCGACGCTCCGCCGCCGCGGCGCCGTCGTCATCGAGCCCGTCGTCGGCCGCCTCACCGGCGTCGACACGGGCAAGGGCCGGCTGCCGGACCCGGGAGAGATCTTCGAGGTCTGCCGGCGCGTACTGGCGCGCGGCGTGTCCGTACCCGACCTGGCGGGACACCATGTCGTGATCAGCGCGGGCGGTACGCGCGAGCCGCTCGACCCGGTGCGCTACCTGGGGAACCGCTCCTCCGGGAAGCAGGGGTACGCCCTGGCCCGTACGGCGGCGGCGCGGGGCGCGCGGGTCACCCTGATCGAGGCCAACACCGGGTTCACGGACCCCGCGGGCGTGGACGTGGTCCATGTCGGGACCGCCGTACAGCTGCGTGAGGCCGTACTGAAGGCAGCCGCGGCGGCCGACGCCGTTGTCATGGCGGCGGCCGTCGCCGACTTCCGGCCCGCGTCCTACGCCGAGGGCAAGATCAAGAAGAAGGACGGCGAGGAGCCCGCGCCGGTCGCGCTCGTCCGTAACCCGGACATCCTCGCCGAGATCTCCGCCGAGCGTGCCCGCCCCGGACAGGTGATCGTGGGCTTCGCGGCGGAGACGGACGATGTCCTGGCCAACGGCAGGAAGAAGCTGCGGCGCAAGGGATGCGACCTGCTGGTGGTCAATGAGGTCGGGGAGCGGAAGACCTTCGGCGCCGAGGAGAACGAGGCGGTCGTGCTCGCGGCGGACGGTGGCGAGACGGCGGTGCCGTACGGGCCCAAGGAGGCGCTGGCGGATGTCGTCTGGGACCTGGTGGCGCCGAGGCTGGGGACCTGAGGGCGGGGAGCTGTGAGGCGGGGCCCGGAGGCGGGGGCGTGGGGCGTGGGGCGTGTGGCCTCGGACTTGAACGTTCCGGCTGAACGGGAACCGTGGCGCGCGTGAATTCTTTGTTGCACCGCCTCCGTCCCGCTTTCCGGGGAATCGCCACGGTGGAGGGCCGAAAACCGAGGAATCCCGGCGTAACACCCTCTGGCCAGGAGCGATCGGCGTATCGCATAATGCAGAGCCGCGGGCGACGGACTCCCACAGATCGAGACACTTGCCCCCGTGACCCGATTCGACCGATAAAGTGGTCGTGGACCGTCGCGGGGCTGGGGCCCTCCGCCGGTCCGCCAATGATCAGCCAGCAGCCGCTGCAACCACAGGGAGCGATGTGTCCCGCCGTCTGTTCACCTCGGAGTCTGTGACCGAAGGTCACCCCGACAAGATCGCTGACCAGATCAGCGACACGATTCTTGACGCGCTCCTGCGGGAGGACCCGTCCTCCCGGGTCGCCGTGGAGACCTTGATCACCACCGGTCTGGTGCACGTGGCCGGAGAGGTGACCACCAAGGCCTACGCGCCGATCGCCCAGCTGGTGCGGAACAAGATCCTGGAGATCGGTTACGACTCCTCGAAGAAGGGCTTCGACGGCGCCTCCTGCGGCGTCTCGGTGTCCATCGGCGCACAGTCGCCCGATATCGCGCAGGGCGTCGACACGGCGTACGAGAAGCGCGTCGAGGGCGACGAGGACGAGCTGGACAAGCAGGGCGCCGGCGACCAGGGCCTGATGTTCGGCTACGCCTGCGACGAGACGCCCGAGCTGATGCCGCTCCCGATCCACCTCGCGCACCGGCTCTCGCGCCGGCTCTCCGAGGTCCGCAAGAACGGGACCATCCCGTACCTGCGCCCGGACGGCAAGACGCAGGTCACCATCGAGTACGACGGCGACAAGGCCGTCCGTCTCGACACCGTCGTCGTCTCCTCGCAGCACGCCTCGGACATCGACCTGGACTCGCTGCTCGCTCCCGACGTGCGCGAGTTCGTCGTCGAGCACGTCCTCAAGGAGCTCGTCGACGACGGCATCAAGCTGGACACCGAGGGCTACCGTCTGCTGGTCAACCCGACGGGCCGGTTCGAGATCGGCGGTCCGATGGGTGACGCGGGCCTGACCGGCCGCAAGATCATCATCGACACGTACGGCGGCATGGCCCGCCACGGCGGCGGTGCCTTCTCCGGGAAGGACCCGTCCAAGGTCGACCGCTCGGCCGCGTACGCGATGCGCTGGGTCGCGAAGAACGTCGTCGCGGCGGGCCTGGCCGCGCGCTGCGAGGTCCAGGTCGCCTACGCGATCGGCAAGGCCGAGCCGGTCGGTCTCTTCGTGGAGACCTTCGGCACGGCCACGGTCGACACGGACAAGATCGAGCAGGCCATCGCGCAGGTCTTCGACCTCCGCCCGGCGGCGATCATCCGCGACCTCGACCTGCTGCGCCCGATCTACGCCCAGACGGCGGCGTACGGCCACTTCGGCCGCGAGCTGCCCGAGTTCACCTGGGAGCGCACGGACCGCGTGGACGCCCTGCGCAAGGCCGCGGGGGTCTGACCCTTCGGGTCGCCCTTTTCAGATGTGCCGCTGATTCGGATGTGCCGCTGAGGCCCCGGACGCCACCAGGTGTCCGGGGCCTCAGCCATGGGTGCCTGTTTGTTCCACTCCCTGCCCCGTGGGCGGGCGCCGCGGGCTGGTCCTTCGGCGGGGCGGGGGATGTCGGTGCTGTCTGGTAGGTATGAAGCTGTGAGCAGCGACGACAGGCAGGCCGAGGATCCCGCCGGGGGTGGGCCTGAGCAGCTTGCGCTGATTCGGGAGAGTGTGCGGAAGGCCAAGGTGCCGCGGGCGAAGCCGCGGACGTGGCGGGGGGCCGCGCTGGCCGGGGAGCTGCCGGTCGCGCGGGTGGTGGTCAACAAAGGCGTGCTGCATCTTGATCAGTTCTTCGACTACGCCGTGCCGGAGGAGCTGGACGAGGTGGCCCAGCCGGGGGTGCGGGTGCGGGTGCGGTTCGGGGCCGGGGCGCATCAGGTTCGGGGCGGGCGGCGTGAGGGCGGGCGGCTGATCGGCGGGTTCGTCGTGGAGCGGCGGGCCGAGTCGGACTACTCCGGGCCGCTCGCCGCGCTCGCCGATGTGGTGTCGCCCGAGCCCGTGCTCAGTGCGGAGCTGCTGGGGCTGGCCCGTGCCGTCGCCGACCGGTACGCGGGAAGCCTCGCGGATGTGCTCCAGCTCGCGATTCCGCCGCGGAACGCGCGGGCCGAGTCGAAGCCCTCGCCGGAGCCGCTGCCACCGCCCGCCGCGCCGGAGGCGGGCACCTGGGAGCGGTACGTCAACGGGCCCGCGTTCCTCGCCGCGCTCGCCGGCGGCGGGGCGCCCCGGGCCGTATGGACCGCACTGCCCGGACCGCACTGGGCCGACGAGCTGGCGCGCGCCGTGGGGGCGACGCTGGCCTCGGGGCGGGGCGCGCTCGTCGTCGTACCGGACGGGAGGGTGGCCGCGCGGGTCGACACGGCGCTGACGGCGCTGCTGGGCGAAGGGCGGCACGCGCTGCTCACGGCGGAGGCGGGGCCCGAGAAGCGCTACCGGGAATGGCTCGCGGTACGGCGCGGAGCGGTACGGGCGGTCGTCGGGACCCGCGCCGCCATGTTCGCGCCGGTGCGGGACCTGGGGCTGGTGGTCATCTGGGACGACGGCGACGGCAGCCACAGCGAGCAGCACGCACCCCAGCCGCACGCACGCGAGGTACTGCTGCTGAGGGCCGCGCACGACAAGTGCGGCTTCCTGCTGGGCGGTACGTCCTGCACTGTCGAGGCGGCCCAACTGGTCGGCACCGGCTGGGCGCTGCCCCTCGTGGCCGGCCGCGAGCAGGTGCGTACGGCCGCGCCGCTGGTACGCACCATCGGCGACGGCGAGCTGGCGCGGGACGAGGCGGCGCGCGCCGCACGGCTGCCCAGTCTCGCCTGGCAGGCCGTCAGGGAAGGGCTCAAGACGGGGCCGGTGCTGGTGCAGGTGCCCCGGCGCGGCTATGTGCCCCGGCTCGCCTGCGAACGGTGCCGTACGCCCGCGCGCTGCCGGCACTGCGCGGGACCGCTGGAGGCGCCTCGGGAGCGGGAGTTGCACTGCGGCTGGTGCGGCCGGGACGAACCGGTCTGGCACTGCGTGGAGTGCGGGAGCACCCGGCTGCGCGCACAGATCGTGGGAGTGCGGCGGACGGCGGAGGAGCTGGGACGGGCGTTCCCCGCAGTCCCCGTCCGTACGTCGGGCCGCGACCACGTGCTCGATTCCGTCCCCGGCCGCCCCGCCCTCGTGGTCAGCACCCCCGGCGCCGAGCCGGTGGCGGAGGGCGGTTACGCGGCGGCGCTGCTCCTCGACGGCTGGGCGATGCTCGGGCGGCCGGATCTGCGGGCGGGGGAGGAGGCCCTGCGCCGCTGGATACAGGCGGGATCGCTGGTACGCGGACAGAGCGAGGGCGGCACGGTGGTCGTGGTCGCCGAGCCGACGCTGCGGCCGGTCCAGGCACTGGTCCGCTGGGATCCGGTGGGGCACGCGCAGCGCGAGCTGGCGGAGCGGGCCGAGCTGGGGTTTCCGCCGGTGTCGCGGATGGCGGCGGTGCTGGGGCGGGGGGAGACGGTGGCCGAGTTTCTGGCGGCGGCCGAACTGCCCGCCGACGCGCAGGTGCTGGGACCTGTGCCGCTGCCGGTCACGGATCCGGGCAGGGCGCGCCGGGCGGGCGACGTGCCGGCGGGGGAGCGGTGGGAGCGGGCGTTGGTACGGGTGCCGCCGGGGAGCGGGGCCGCGCTTGCCGGGGCGCTGAAAAGGGCGCAGGCGGCGCGGCTGGCTCGGGGCGGGGGGGATCCGGTACGGGTCAGGATCGATCCGCCGGACATCGGCTGAGGTCGCGCCTCCCGGCGGTGCGGTGCGGTGCGCCGTCCGGCGGGGTGCGCCGTCCGGCGGGGGTGCGGTGCGTCGTGCGGCGGGGGGTGCGCCGTCCGGCGGGGGTGCGGGTGCGTGCGTCGTAGTGCGGGTGCGCCGTTGTGGTGCCGGGGGCCGGGGTCTGCGGAGGTGCGTGTCCGGACTGCGCTGCGATCGATTTGCGACTCCGTCGCGTGGTCACCGCGCTTCGCGCGTGCTGCGACGCTTTACGTCCGG
>NZ_JBHUBB010000037.1:0-86099 GCF_042789485.1 Streptomyces sp. NPDC056835 | reverse complement strand
CACTCCTGACGTAAAGCGTCGCAGCACGCGCGAAGCGCGGTGAGGAAAGCAGTCCGGACACGCACCTCCGCAGGCCCCGGCCCCCGGCGGCCAGCCGCGAGACCGCAACCCGCACCCCCGTCACCCCTTCACCGCGCCGCCCAGCGCAAACCCTCCCCCCAGCCGCCGCGATATCAGCACATACAGGATCAGCACCGGCGCCGAGTACAGGATCGAGAACGCCGCCAACTGCCCGTAAATCACCGACCCGTAGTTGCCGAAGAACGTGAAGATCGAGACGGACGCGGGCAGTTGGTCCGGGGTGAGCAGCAGCATGAACGGTACGAAGAAGTTCCCCCACAGCTGGATGAAGGTATAGATCGTCACCACGGTCACCCCCGGCCCCATCAGCGGCAGCACCACCCGCGTCAGCGTCTGGAAGTTCGACGCCCCGTCCGTCCAGGCCGCCTCTTCGAGGACCGTCGGCACCCCGTCCATGAAGTTCTTCATCAGCCAGATGGAGAACGGCAGTTGGGACGTGGCGAGGAAGAGGGACGTGCCGTACGTGGTGTCGATGAGATCGACCTGGACGAACAGCCCGTACACCGGCACCATGATCGCGGTGATCGGGAGGCAGGTCGTGAACAGGATCGTCAGCAGATACGGCCGGTTGAAGCGCGAGCGGTAGCGGGAGAGCGGGTACGCCGCCAGCGCGGCGCACACCACGGTCAGGACCGTCGCGCTGCCGCACAGCAGCAGGCTGTTGAGCATCGGCGTGAAGGTGATCTCGTCGGTGAGGACCGCGCTGAAGTTTTCGCCGGTGAGCGACGAGGGGGCCCGTACGCGCAGATCCGCGTCGGCGTCGACCGAGGCGAGTGCCAGCCAGAGCAGCGGCAGTGCGAACGCGGCGGCGGTCAGGAGCAGGGCGGCGTCGGCCGAGAGGCGGGCGCGGGCGCGGCGGCTCAGCACGTCAGACCTCCACCCTCATCAGGCGCAGATAGACGAGGGAGAAGAGCGAGCCGACCAGCAGGAGGAGCAGCGCGACCGCCGTGCCGTAGCCGATCAGGCTCTTCTGGAACGCCTGGTCGTACATGAAGACCGGCAGGGTCTGGCTGCGATTGCCGGGACCGCCGCGCGTCATCGCCCAGATCAGGCCGAAGACGGAGAGGGTGGAGAGCGTGTTGAGCATCAGGTTCGTGCCGATGGAGCGGCGGATCATCGGCAGGGTGATGTGCCAGAGCCTGCGTACCCCGCTCGCACCGTCGACCTGCGCCGCCTCCGTGATGTCCTTGGGGATCTCGGAGAGCGCGGCGGAGTAGATCAGCATCGAGAACGCCGTGCCGCGCCACACGTTGGCGAAGGACACCGCCAGGATCGGCAGGGTGTACAGCCAGTTCTGGGAGGGGAGTTGGAGCCAGTCGAGGATCGCGTTGAGCGTGCCCTCGCGGCGGAAGAAGGCGTAGAGCAGAAACGCCGCGACGATCTCCGGCAGCACCCAGGCGGCGATGACCAGGGCGCCGGTGAGCGTACGGACCGGCCGGGACGCGGCCCGCATCAGGCCGGCGAGGGCGAGTCCCAGGGTGTTCTGGCCGACGATGGAGGAGACGAAGGTGAAGACCAGCGTCAGCCTGACGGCGTTACGGAAGTTCTCGTCGGCGAAGGCCCGGCGGAAGTTCGCCAGGCCCACGAAGTCCGAGGAGGACGAGCCGGTCAGCTGGGTGTTGGTGAAGGCGATCCAGACGCAGTAGGCGATGGGGCCGGCCAGGAAGAGCACCAGCAGGAGCGTGGCGGGGGCGAGTGGCAGCCAGCGCCACGGCCGGCCCTGCCGGCGGCCCGCGTGCGCGGTGCTCACCTGCTGACCACCGCGCCGTCGGTGAGGGTCTTCAGCTGGTCGTCGTACTCCTTCGCCGCTTGTTCCGGTGAGCCGTCACCCGTCGTCACCGTCTCCATCGCCTCGCCGATCGCCGTGGAGACCTGTGGATATACGGGCAGCGCCGGGCGGTAGTGCGTGAACTCGACCAGTCCGGTGAAGAATTCGATGCCCGGCATGGACTTGAGGTAGCGCGGATCGGCCGCCACATCCTTCCGTACGGCGATCTGCGCCCCGACGATGTCCCACTCGACCGCGTTCTCCCTGGTCTGCTGGGTCTTGATGAACTCCCAGGCGAGATCGGGGTTCTTGGCCTTGGCCGGGATCGCCCATGTCCAGCCGCCCGACATCGACACCTTGCCCGGCGCCTGCCCGTGCTGCGTCGGCATCGGCGTCTGCGCGAGATCCTTCGACCAGTCCGGCCACTCCTTGGGGCCCTTGTTGATCCAGTTCTGGCCCAGCCAGGATCCGTCCAGCGAGATCGCCAGTTTCCCTTCCGGGAACCACTCGGTGGCCAGTCGCGTGCCGACGTTGGGGTCGAGGGCGTCGGAGACATCGGGGCCGAGCTTTTCGCCGTACACCGTCCGTACGAAGCCCAGCGCGTCCCGGAAGCCCTGGCCGCCCGCCACCCACTTCTTCGCGGAGGCGTCGTAGAGCGGGTCGGCGCCCGTGCCGTACAGCAGCATCTCGAAGCCCTGCATCACGGCCGCCTCACCGGGGCCCTTGCCGGTGTAGACGTTGAGCGGGATGACCCCGGGGACCTTCCGCTTGACGGTACGGGCCGCGTCCAGGACCTCCGCCCAGTTCTTGGGCCGCCAGTCGGCGGGCAGCCCCGCCTTCGCGAAGATCTCCTTGTTGAACCAGAGGCCGCGGGTGTCGGTGCCGTCGGGAACCCCGTACGTCTTGCCGTCCTCCGCCTTGGCCGCCGACTTCGCCGTGTCGACGAACTGGTCCCAGTCGGCCCACTTCGCCAGGTAGTCGTCCAGCGGGCGCAGATATCCGGCCTTGATGTCGGAGTTGATCCGGAAGGTGTCCTCGTAGACCAGATCGGGGGCGGTCTTCGGGGAGCGCATCATCTGCTGGGCCTTGGTGGCGTAGTCGTTGTCCTGGGCCTGGATCGGGATGAGCTCGACCTTCTTGCCCGGGTGCTCCTTCTCGAACTGCCGCTTCACGGACTCCAGATAGTCGTCCTTGAAGCGGATCTTGTTGTCCGTGGAGCGGTTGTACGCGACCTTGACGGTGTCGGGATCGCTTCCTGAACCGCCGCCGCACGCCGTGAGCGAACCGGCGGCGAGCACGGCGACGAGGATCAGCGGGGCGGTGGGGCGCACGGGCACGACCTCCTCTGAGCCACAGTGGGCTGCCGCGACCGTAGGACTGGGCCATTCCCAAGGTCAATCCCCGTGCAGGGTCGATTAGTTGGCGCCCCGGCGTACGGCGACGGGGGTGGCTTCCGGTACGGCCCGCGCGGATCGCGGCCAGGTCAGTGGGTCGCGGGGAGCCAGCGGTACTGCAACTCGGGGCGCCCGACCTGGCCGTATTGCGGGCTGCGCTGCGCCCGTCCGTTGGTGACCAGATGTTCCAGATAGCGGCGCGCGGTGATCCGGGAGATCCCCACCTCGGCCCCGGCCTCGGCGGCGGTCAGTCCGCCGGCCGAGGCGCGCAGCGTACGGGTCACCGCCTCCAGGGTCGGGGCGCTCAGCCCTTTCGGCAGCGAGGCGGGCCCCGGTGCCCGGAGCGCGCCGAGCGCCCGGTCCACCTCGTCCTGGCCGCTCGCCTCGCCCGCCGCCGCCCGGAACTCGGCGTACCGTACGAGCCGGTCGCGGAGGGTGGCGAAGGTGAAGGGCTTCAGTACGTACTGGACGACCCCGAGCGACACGCCTTCCCGTACCACCGCGAGATCGCGCGCCGAGGTGACCGCGATGACATCCGCGTGGTGCCCGCCGGCCCGCAGGCTGCGCAGGAGCTGGAGGCCGTGCCCGTCGGGGAGGTACAGGTCGAGGAGGATCAGATCGATGTCCGTACGCTCCAGCAGCCGGCCCGCCTCCACCCTGGAGTGGGCGACGCCCGCGACGGCGAAGCCGGGCACCCGGCCGACGTAGAGCTGATGGGCGTCCGCCGCGACCGGATCGTCCTCGACCACGAGGACGCGGATCGGCGTAGCGCCGGGGCCTCCGGGGCCCGCAGGGTCCGTGGGACCGGTGCCGGGGCTCACCGGGCCGCCTCCATATCGTCGTCGGCGGCGGTCCTGGCGGCGACGACCGGAGCGACGGCCGGGTCGGACCCCGGCCGCCCCGCCAGCGGCAGCCGTACGGTGAACTCCGCGCCGCCCTCCGGACCCTCCGCGAGCTTCACCGTCCCCCGCGCGCGGTGCACCGCCTGCCGTACGAGCGCCAGGCCGAGACCGCGCCCGGGCCCCCGGGTCGACCAGCCGCGCCGGAACACCTCGTCCATGTCGCCGGGAGCGACCCCGGCGCCGGTGTCCCGAACGCCCAGCACCAGTTCGCCGTCCTCCACCAGGGCCGTCACGATGATCCGCGCGCCCTCGCCGCCCTGCGCCGCGTCCATCGCGTTGTCGATCAGATTGCCCAGGATGGTCACCAGATCGCGCGCCGGGAGCGTCGGCGGAAGGACGCCGTCGTCGATCCGGCTGTCCTCGGCGAGCTCCAGCTCCACACCGCGTTCATTGGCCTGCGCCGCCTTCCCCAGCAGCAGGGCAGCCAGGACCGGCTCGCCCACCGCGCCCACCACCCGGTCGGTGAGCGCCTGCGCCAGCTCAAGCTCCGCCGTGGCGAACTCCACCGCCTGCTCCACTCGTCCCAGTTCGATCAGCGACACCACGGTGTGCAGCCGGTTGGCCGCCTCGTGCGCCTGTGAGCGCAGGGCCTGGGTGAAGCCCCGCTCCGAGTCCAACTCGCCCGACAGCGCCTGGAGTTCGGTGTGGTCGCGCAAGGTGACGACCGTACCGCGCTGCTCCCCGCCGACCACCGGCCGCGTGTTCACGACCACGATCCGGTCGGCGGTCATATGCACCTCGTCCATTCGCGGCTCCGAAGCCAGTAGCGCGCCGGTGAGCGGGGCCGGCAGCCCGAGCTCGGCGATGGGGCGGCCCACCGCGGAGTCGTCCAGACCGAGCAGCTCGCGTCCGCCGTCGTTCATCAGCGCGATCCTGCGCCCGCCGTCGAGCATCAGCAGCCCCTCGCTCACGGCGTGCAGCGCCGCCTCGTGGTAGTCGTGCATCCGGCTCAGCTCCGCCGCGTTCATCCCGTGGGTGTGCCGGCGCAGCCGCGCGTTGATCACATACGTACCCAGGCCGCCGAGCGCCAGGGCCGCGCCCGCCGCCAGGGCCAGCACCCTGACCTGCTCGGTGATCTCGCCGGAGATCCGGTCCACGGTGATCCCGACGCTGACCAGACCGGTGATCCGGTCGCCGTCCCGTACGGGCGTGACCGCCCGGACCGAGGGGCCGAGCGTGCCCGTGTACGTCTCGGTGAAGGTCTCGCCGCGCAGCGCCGGCGCCGTACGGCCCAGGAAGGGCATCCCGATCTGGGCCGGGTCGGGGTGCGTCCAGCGGATCCCCTCCGGGTTCATGATCGTGATGAAGTCGATGCCGGTGTCCAGCCGCACGCGCTCCGCGTACGGCTGGAGTGCGGCGCTCGGATCGGGGGTACGGATCGCCTCGCGGACCGATGGCGAGTCGGCGAGCGCGTGCGCCGTGGCCAGAACCTGCTTGCGCGCGGTCTCGTCCGTATGGGCGCGACCGGTGACGAACGCGAAGACAGCGCACCCCGCGACGACAGCCGCGACCAGCACGACCTGCATCGCGAAGAGCTGGGCGGCGAGACTGCGGGGGAGCGGCAGATGCATGAAACAAGAATGCCTGGCCGGATTCATATGAACGAAATGAACGTAAGGGTGACCGGCGTCACACGGTGGTGGATAGTCACCGGGACCCCTCGGGACAGGGACGGGGGATTCGCAGGAGACGAGTCGAGGAGGACCCGTGGCCGCAAGGCGGGACCGTACCCACTATCTGTACATCGCGGTGATCGTCGCCGTCGCGCTCGGCATTCTGGTGGGCTTCGCGGCTCCTGGTGTGGCCGTCGAACTGAAGCCGATCGGTACCGGCTTCGTGAACCTCATCAAGATGATGATCTCGCCCGTGATCTTCTGCACGATCGTGCTGGGAGTCGGGTCGGTCAGGAAGGCCGCCAAGGTCGGCGCGGTCGGCGGGCTCGCCCTCGGCTACTTCATGGTGATGTCGACCGTCGCCCTGGCCATCGGCCTGGTCGTCGGAAACATCCTGGAGCCCGGTTCGGGTCTCCACCTCACCGAGGCCACCCGTGAAGCGGGCGCCGCCCAGGCGACCGGTGCCAGCGAGTCCACCGCGGACTTCCTGCTCGGCATCATCCCGACGACGATCGTCTCGGCCTTCACCGAGGGCTCGGTCCTCCAGACGCTGATGGTCGCGCTGCTGGCGGGCTTCGCGCTCCAGGCCATGGGCTCCGCGGGCGAGCCGGTGCTGCGGGGTATCGGGCACATCCAGCGCCTGGTCTTCCGGATGCTCGCGATGATCATGTGGGCCGCGCCGGTCGGTGCCTTCGGCGCCATCGCGGCGGTGGTCGGCGAGACCGGCCTCGACGCGCTGAAGTCGCTCGCGATCATCATGATCGGCTTCTACATCACCTGCGCGCTCTTCGTCTTCCTCGTCCTCGGCGCGCTGCTGCGGCTGGTCGCGGGCGTGAACATCCTCTCGCTGCTGAAGTACCTGGGCCGCGAGTTCCTGCTGATCCTCTCGACCTCCTCCTCCGAGTCGGCGCTGCCGCGGCTCATCGCGAAGATGGAGCACCTGGGTGTCAGCAAGCCCGTCGTCGGTATCACCGTCCCGACCGGCTACTCCTTCAACCTGGACGGCACGGCCATCTATCTGACGATGGCCTCGCTCTTCATCGCCGAGGGCATGGGTGACCCGCTCTCGATCGGTGAGCAGGTCTCGCTGCTCCTCTTCATGATCATCGCGTCCAAGGGCGCGGCGGGTGTCACCGGCGCCGGTCTGGCGACCCTGGCCGGCGGTCTCCAGTCGCACCGGCCCGAACTGGTCGACGGTGTCGGTCTGATCGTCGGTATCGACCGCTTCATGAGCGAGGCGCGTGCCATGACGAACTTCGCGGGCAACGCGGTCGCCACGGTCCTGGTCGGCACGTGGACCAAGGAGATCGACAAGCAGCGCGTGGACGAGGTGCTGGCCGGAAACATCCCGTTCGACGAGAAGACCTTGGTGGACGACCACGGTCCGGCCGACGAGTCGGGGGACGGGACGCCGGACGTGCCCGAGCCGCGCGGCTTGGAGAAGGCGGACAAGGCGGGGGTCTGATCCCCCTTCTCGCACCATGATCCCGGCCGGGGTCTCCCCCCTCACCCCGGCCTCACGAAGACCGGCCGTACGGAGACGCTTCCGTGCGGCCGGTCTGTCGTGTGCGGGGGTACGCGCGGGCCGGCTCGTTGACCTCCCGCCAGGTCCTACCGCCACTGCGGAGCCGAACCCGCCGCCCTCGGTGCCGCCGTCTCGATCTTGGCCCTGATCTCGCGCATGACCGCGACGATCCGCCGCTCGTGCTCCTCCGTCAGGCGCGTCGTCGGCACCGAGCAGCTGACGGCGTCCGTGGCGGGTACGTCGTAACGCAGCGCGAAGCCGAACCCGGTGATGCCCGCCATGCCCTCCTCCCGGTCGATCGCGAAGCCGCGCTCCCGTACCCGCGCCAGATCGGCCGCGAGTGACGCGCGATCGGGGTGGGTATTGGGGGTCAGCCGGCGCAGCGGGCCCTCCGGCAGTGGCAGCCGCGACGGGTCGCGCTCCGCGAGCAGCGCCTTGCCGAGCGCCCCGGCGTACGCCGGCAGTCTGCGGCCGACCCGGCTGACCGGGCGCAGATATTCATGCGACTCGCGGGTGGCGAGATAGACGACATCGCCGCCGTCCAGCCGGGCGAGGTGAATCGTCTCGCCGAGTTCGTCGGACGCCTCGTCCAGGAACGGACGCGCGGCGCGCACGCGCAGGTCGGCGTCGAGATAGCTGGTGCCCGTGAGCAGCACCCGGATGCCGATGCCGTACAGCGATCCCGTGGTGTCCGTACGGACCCAGCCGCGGTCGATCAGTGTCTGGAGCAGGGCGTACATGCTGCTGCGCGGTACGTCCAGCTCCTCGGCGAGTTCGCGGAGCCGGGCGGGCCGGTCGCCCCGGGCCGCGAGGACTTCCAGCAACTCGACGGTGCGGGCCGCCGACTTCACTTCGCGTACGCCGCCGCTGTCGTCGGACATGGCTCAGATCGTAATCCGCGGCGGTAGGGCGGACGCTGCCGCACCTATTGACGACCCCGGTCCACATCCCTAACCTCCATCTTCATACGTAGACATCATCCACATGGGGAGACGATCACATGGTGGCCCTCACGGCCGACGTGGCGACGACGACGGCCCGGCTGCGCGACGGCATGGCGAAGGGGGTGCTCTCCTTCCCGCTCACCAGCTTCACCGGCGAGCGGGGCGAGCCCGGTGGCCCCGCGCTCGATCTGCCCGCGTTCCGCGACTACCTCGCCGCCCAGATCGAGACGGGCCCCGGGGCGCTCTTCCCCGCGTGCGGCACCGGAGAGTTCTTCTCCCTCGACGAGGACGAGTACCGGCAGGTGATCACCGCGTCCGTGCGGGAGGCCGACGGCCGGCTGCCGGTCGTCGCGGGGATCGGCTACGGCTGGGCGCAGGCCGCGCGCTTCGCCCGGATCGCGGAGGAGGCCGGGGCGGACGCCGCGCTCGTGCTGCCGCACTACCTCGTCACGGCGCCGCAGGCCGGCCTGGTGGCGCAACTGCGCCAGATCGCCGCACGTACCCGGCTGCCGCTCATCGCCTACCAGCGCGACCAGGTCACCTTCGGCGTCGAAAGCGTCCGTGAACTGGCCGAAATCCCCGGAGTCATCGGCCTCAAGGACGGCCACAGCGACCTCGACCGGCTGCAACGCCTCAAGCTGGCCGCGCCGGAGGACTTCCTCTTCTTCAACGGCGCCGCCACCGCCGAGGTCCAGGCCAGGCCGTACGCGAGCATCGGCATCACCGCGTACTCCTCCGCCGTGCACGCCTTCGCGCCCGAGATCGCGACCGCCTTCTTCGCCGCACAGCGCGACGGCGACGACGCGGCCGTCGAGCGGCTGCTGCGGGGCTTCTACGTACCGCTGGTCGAGCTGCGCGACCGCGGTACCGGCTACGCGGTCTCGCTGGTCAAGGCCGCGGCGCGGCTGCGCGGGCGGCCGGTCGGGCCGGTACGGGCGCCACTCACGGACCCGGGGCCGGACGATCTCGCGGCGCTCGAAGAACTGCTCGCCGTCGGACTCGACCTCGTAGGAGCCACGAACTGATGGAGATGACTGAGACGGCTGAGGTGTCTGGGGCGGCCGAGATGTCTGGAGCGGCTGAGGCGTCTGGGACGGTCGAGACGTCTGGGACGGTCGAGACGTCTGGGACTGCCGAGACGTCTGGGACGGTCGAGACGTCTGGGACGGTCGAGACGACAACGGGAGCGACGGCCGGGACACCCGATCTGACCATCACCGAGGTACGGCTCACCCCGATCCTCATCTCCGACCCACCGCTCCTCAACACCCAGGGCGTGCACCAGCCGTACACACCCCGGCTGATCGTCGAGGTGGTGACCGTCGGCGGCGTGACCGGCGTCGGTGAGACCTACGGCGACACGAAGTACCTGGAGCTGGCACGGCCGTTCGCCGAACAGCTCCCCGGAGGTAGCGTCACCGACCTGAACAGGCTCTTCACCCTCGCCGACCGGATCACGGTCGACTCCTCGCGGGTGGAGGACTCGGTGGACGTCGGCGGTCTGCGTGGCGTGCAGACCGCCGACAAGCTCCGGCTCTCGGTCGTCTCCGGCTTCGAGGTCGCTTGCCTGGACGCCTGGGGCAAGGCCGTCGGCCTGCCCGTACACGCGCTGCTCGGCGGCAAGGTCCGCGACCGCGTCGAGTACAGCGCCTACCTCTTCTACCGCTGGGCCGGCCACCCGGACGGCGCGGGCGAGCCCGACGACTGGGACGCCGCCGTCGACCCGGCAGGGGTGGTCGCCCAGGCCGAGCGCTTCTCCCGCGACTACGGTTTCACCTCCTTCAAGCTCAAGGGCGGGGTGTACGAGCCGGCCGAGGAGATCGCCGCCGTACGCGCCCTGGCCGAGCGCTTCCCCGGGCGGCCGCTGCGGCTGGACCCCAACGGCGCCTGGTCCGTGGAGACGTCGGTCAAGGTCGCCGACGAGCTGCGCGATGTCCTGGAGTATCTGGAGGACCCCACAAGCACCACGCCGAACATGGCCGAGGTGGCGAGCCGGGCGGGCGTACCGCTGGCCACCAACATGTGTGTGACCACCTTCGCCGAGATCCGTGAGGCGTTCACGCGCGGCGCTGTCCAGGTGGTGCTGAGCGACCACCACTACTGGGGCGGCCTGCGCAACACCCGCGAACTGGCCGCCATCTGCCGCACTTTCGGCGTCGGCCTGTCCATGCACTCCAACACCCATCTGGGCATCAGCCTCGCCGCGATGACGCATGTCGCCGCCACCGTCCCCAACCTCGATCACGCCTGCGACAGCCACTACCCCTGGCAGACCGAGGATGTCATCACCGACAGCGCGAAAGCGCGTCTCACCTTCACCGACGGCTGCCTCGACGTACCGGACGCGCCGGGACTCGGCGTCGAACTCGACCGCGACCGGCTCGCCGTACTCCACCGGCGCTGGCTGGACGACGACGGCACGATGCGCGACCGCGACGACGCCGCCGCGATGCGGGTGGCGGACCCGGGCTGGGTGACGCCCGCGGTCCCGCGCTGGTAACGGGCGACGCTTCCGCACCGCTGCCCTTCCGCACCGCTGCCCTTCGCACCGTTGCCGTCCGTATCGCTGCCGTCCGTACCGATGTGATCGGGCACCGGTACGGACGGCAGCGGCACGGACGGCAGCGGCACGGACGGGCGGTCCGGTGGCGGCGGTCCGGGGATGGCGGTCCGGGGCGGGCGGGCTGCCTACCAGGCCACCGGCAGCTCGTGCGGGAAGCGCCGGATCGTCTCCGTGTCCCAGCGCAGCTCCTCGGCCGGCACCGCGAGCCGCAGCCCCGGGAAGCGCTCCACCAAACGGCCGATGGTGGCCTCCAGCTCCGCCATGGCCAGGGGAGCCGCGATACAGCGGTGCCCGCCCCAGCCGAAGGTCATGTGCGGAGTGGGCGGACGGTGCGGGTCGATGACATCAGGGTCGGGGAACCGCTCCGGATCGCGGTTCGCCGTCAGATACGACACATGGACGAAGTCACCGGCCTGGATCCGCACCCCGCCCATCTCCACGTCCTCCAAGGCGACGCGCGGAATGCCCACCCCCTTGCGGAAGGGGATGTACCGCAGGAGCTCGTCCAGCAACTGCCTGAGCGATTCGGGTCGGCTCCGCACCAGGTCCATCAGCTCCGGGCGGGTGAGCAGCAGGAACGCGATATTGCTGATCTGGCACGTCGCCGTGTCATGGCCGCTCAGCATGAGGGTCAGCGCCATGACCGCCAGGTCCTTGTCGTCCAGCGCGTCGTCGCCGTCCTTGGCGGCGGCCAGCACGCTGATCAGATCGTCCCCGGGGGTGCGCCGCCGCTCCGCCACCAGCCCGCCGAAGTACTCACGCAGCTGTGTCTTGGCGTCCGCGGCCGCCTGGCGCGAGTCGGGGGCCGTGGACAGCAGCTGATGGGCGTACTCCTGCATCCGCGGCCTGTCCGGCGGCGCGATGCCCAGCAACTCGCAGATGGTGTGCTGGGGGAGCTTGTCCGACAGATGCCCGACCAGGTCGGCCGGCGGGCCGTCCTCGGCCATCTCGTCGAGAAGCTGGTCGACGATGCCCTCGACGGCGGGCCGCATCCGGTCCACATGCCGCGGCGTGAACGCCTGCGAGGCCAGCCGCCGCAGCCGGCTGCTGATGGGCGGGTCCATCACATTGATCGACTCGGGGGAGACGATCGGCTCCGGCGTCATCCTGGGGTAGTTGTGGCTCATGATTCCCGCGCGGCTGAACCGTGGATCGGTCGTCACCTGCCGTACCCCGTCGAAGCTCGTGACGAGCCACGCGTCCGCCTCGCCGTAGGGCAGCCGGATCCGGGTGACAGGTCCCTGGGACATGAGGTCGCCGAGCGAGGGATCGAAGTCCATGCCCTTGCTGAAGTCGAACGGACAGGTGGTCGTTTCCCTGATTTCGGTCATCGCGTACTCCAGGACGAGCGCGGATGTTGTGGGCGAGGGATAAGTACCTCGCCCATTTCGGGGATATGCCTACTGCCCGGCAAATGGGTACGAGCCGTACGGGGCGCACGAGCCGTACGGGCGCACGGGGCGGCGGCGAGAAGACGCCAACCCCTCGTAGGGAAGCCCGGCGATCGCTTCAATGGTTGAGAGGTGATTCGGCTGACTCGTGAGGGGAGCCTCTGCCGATGGCTGAGCAGGTGAGGAAGAGCGAGGATGGCGGGGACGACGAGAAGAAGGACAAGTTGCCGGGTCAGCCGTGGACTCCCCTGCCGCCACCCTCTCCGGACGGCGCTTCACCAGAAGGCGGTGGAAAGCATCGCAAGTGACACTCAGGTCTGAATTCGAGGGCCGCGCCGCCGACGACCTGGCGAAGTATCTCCTCGACATCGGAGCTCTGACGCCCGAGTGGGCCGACGCGTTCGGAGCCGTACCGCGCTCGCTGTTCCTGCCGGATCTGTTCTGGGCGTACGACATGGCGACCGGCCGCAGCGAGCCCGTCGACAGGAGCGAAGCCCCGGCCGACTGGGAGCGGGCCGCGTACGAGGACATCCCGGTGGTCACCCAGTGGGACGACGGACAGCACGTGGGTACCGCGCCGGGCTCGCGGGGGACCAGTTCCGCGAGTATGCCGTCGGTCGTGGCATCCATGCTGAGGGACCTGGACGTGGATGACGGTACGCGGGTGCTGGAAGTGGGCACCGGCACCGGCTGGAACGCCGGGCTCCTCGCGCACCGTCTGGGCAACGGGAATGTGGTGAGCGTCGAGATCGACCCGGCGGTCGCGGCAAGCGCCTCGGCCGCGCTGACACGTGCCGGACTCGGCCCACGACTGGTCGAGGGGGACGGCCGGGAGGGCTGGCCCATCGGGGCCCCGTACGACCGGGTGATCGTCACGGCGGGGGTGCGGAACTTCCCGGCCAAGTGGCTGGAACAGACGCGACCTGGCGGGATCATTCTTGCCCCCTGGGGCACCCACTACAGCAACCAGGACGCGCTGGTCCGGCTGACCGTCGGCGAGGACGGGTGCGGCGTCGGCCCGTTCCTCCGCATGGTCGAATTCATGAAGCTTCGCGATCAACGCCTGGACTGGAACCGGTTCGTGGGGCACGTCAAGGAGTTTCCCGGCGCCGCCGACGCCTCGCGAACGTCGCGCACCCTGGCGGATCTCGGAGACCGCTACGAGACGTCGTACTTCGTCATCGGCCTCTGCGTGCCTGACTGCGCCCATGTCGTGAACGCGGGTGACGTGGGTGACGTGGGTGACTCGGGGGAAGAAGGGGACGCGAAGGCGTGGTTCTTCGACTTCCTCAGTCAGTCATGGGCGGCCGTCGTCTTCAGTCCGGGTGCGCCGGACGCCACGGTCTACCAGTCGGGCCCGCGCCGCCTCTGGGACGAAGCGGAGCGAGCCCTGACCTGGTGGATCAGCCGGGGACGGCCCGCCGTCGACCGCTTCGGCCTGACCGTGGACCGGGACGGAACCACCCGCCCCTGGCTGGACGAGCCGGTCGGCGTCCTTCCATCGTTCGCCTGACGCCGCGGCGCGGGCCCCGGGAGCTGTCCTCCCGGGGGTGGGACGGGCCGATGCTCCTGGGGCAGGATGGGCTCAGCCATCAAGAGAGGGGCCAGACATGGCCGTCATCCACCGCACCACCCTGACGCCCGGAAAGCTTGAGCTTCTGGCCTCGTGGCTGCCCGCTCAGCCCTGGCACCCCGGCGGGGGGCACGCGCCGCGGCTGGCCAAGGCCGGCGGCTTCCGGCTGGACGACCCGCAAGGCGAGGTGGGGATCGAGTTCATGGCGGTCACCGACGAGTCCGGAGACCGGCCGATCACGTTCCAGGTGCCCCTCAGCTACCGTGGTGCACCGCTCCCCGGCGCCGATCACGCGCTCATCGGCACCTCGGAGCACGGGGTGTTGGGACGGCGGTGGATCTACGACGGAACCCACGACCCGGTCCTCGTCGCTCAGCTGCTCGCCCTCATTCTCGGCGAGGCCGAGCCGCAGGCCCAGAGCGTGAGTAACGCCCCGGACCCATCCGTCACCGCCCACTTCACCGAGGCCGGCCATACGGCATCGATCAGCTCTGTGGACGTGACCAACGGGCCGCACGGCACGGATCTCCGCGTACTGACCGCCTCCGCACCCGAGGCGCCGAGCGGACCGGCCAGGCAACTGACCATCCGCGTGAATCGCGTGCTGCGGCCCGAGCAGGCCGAGTCAACTCACCGGGCCGCGCGGCCCCTTGGGCACGTCACCGCCGACTGGCTTCTGCCGGACGGAGCCACGACGCGCGGCCTGTACGCCGTCGTGCACGACACCGTGCCGAACCCCGCGCACACGCCCTGAGCCACGTTCGGACCGCTCATCCGCGCTCACTGGTTCCGCAGCCCGGCCTGAGCCGGGCGGCGGGGTGGGTCACCGGTTGCCGTCGGGCACCAGGGAACCGTCGGAGGTGTTGGGCAGGGCCTGGCGGCGCTGGTCCTGGCGCGGGGCGAGGGTGGTCCCGTTGAGGTCCGCGTGGACCTTCCGGGCGATGTTCTCGATCACCGCGACGCTGGCGGGCATGTCCCTGTTGTCAGCGGTCAGGACGGCGAGGCCGTAGTCATGCCCCTGCCCGGTGAACGCGCCGACGCTGTGCACACGCCATCCGCCGCTGCTGCGCTGCAGCCAGCCGTTCTTGACATGCACCGTCGCTCCGCTCGGCGCGCCCGCGGGGACGCCCCAGCGCTGAGAGGGGATCACCTGGTTCATCAGGTCGAGCGCGTAGGCACGGCGGTCGTCGTCGAGAACGGAGTTCGCCGAGGTGAGCGATTCCAACAGTCTGATCTGGTCGGAGGCGTTGATCTGCGTCAGCCCCCAGTAGCCGTCCGGATCGGGGGTCGTGTGCTCCATGCCTGCGAGCCGCAGGAAGTCCGAGATACGGGCGAGACCGAGCTGCTTCCACAGCGTGGTCGTCGCGTCATTGTCGGACGTCGTGATCATTTTGGTGGCGAGCGTGCGCTCGGCCGAGGTCAGATCCCGGCTCTCGTCCTGGGCCCGGCGCAGGAGCGTGCCCAGAACGATGACCTTGACGACGCTCGCCGAGTCGTACTGCTGGTCCGCGTTGAACGCGCACTGCGTGCCCGTGGTGCGGTCGTACAGAGCGACGGAGACCCGTCCCTTGAGGGCGGCGTCCTCCACCACGGCCTTGATGTCCGCGCTGAGCCGGCTCGCGAGGCCGGTTTTGTCGGACGTACAGGAGACCTCGGACCGGGGCTTCTCCGCACCGGTGACGGGTATCGCGCTCGCCGGGGAGGCCGTGGCCATGATCGCGGCGGCGGTGCCAACGAGGACGGACACGGTCGCGGTGCGCCGCAGGCGACGGGGGAGGATTGATATGTAGGAAGACAAGCGTGTTCCTTATGGGGTGTGTGCGGAGGGGAGTTGGGCCGACCGCGCCGACGTGTCGTCGTGCGGCTCGTCAACTCCCCGCCTCTGGACGATGTCCCTTTCCGGTTTTCGCCTCACAAGATCTGATGACCGATGCGGTGGAGCGGTTCCCCGCTCGGGCCGAACAGTCCGGTTCCGTCTCACCCGTTGGCTCAGAGGCAGGTCGATCGTTGGTGTCCGGGTAGCTGGGGAGGTGTGAAGCCGGTTCCCGGGCCCCGAATTGGACGGCCTCGGGTGAGAAGCACACCGAGCGGCATCCGGCAGACCTGGCCGGATGCCGTGATGAGCCCACATCAGGTCTTGCCGATGCCAGCCCTTTACCAGCCGCGCCAGAGTGCCACGAGGATCGAGCCGCCGACGGCGGTGATCGCGACGACGTACAGGGCCTGGGCTTTGACGGGGCTCACTCGCTGTGTTCCCTTGCGGATTCCCGCAGTTGGTAGGGGACCACGAACGAGCGGGTGGCATCGGCACGCGCGGCGGTCCGCTGCTCGTGGCGGAGACGGCGACGCAGGGCCGTGAGGAGACGCTGATGCGTCTCGGTGTCGGTGGTGAAGACGAGAGGGTGCGGGCGCCAATGAGCGCCGGGGATACGGCGGGACAGCGTCACGGTGCGCATGCCTCCCGGGTGGCGATCACACACCACGTACAGGTACCGCGCCTGCCCCACGCCCAGGAGAGCGCGTCGACCAGGAACATGCCTCGCCCGCTCTCCTCGTCGGGCCCCGGCTGCCGGACGGTGACCAGCGCGGGGGAATGATCGTCCACCTCGATCCGTACGAACCCGCTCGGCCCGTAAGCCAACGAGAATCGGACCCGCTCGCCCCGGCCGTGTACCACCGCGTTGGTGACGATCTCGCTGACCAGGAGCTGTACGGTCTCGACCGCATCCGTGCCCATGTCGTCCTGGCGGAGGAGAACGCCGGCAACACGACGCAAATGCTCGACGCGGCGGGCGTGGGGCGCGAACGACATGTTCAGGCACACGGCGTCCTGTAAGTCGACTGCGTTGGGTGGGGCGGGAGTTGCACTACACGTAGAGGGAGGCATTGAGAGTCGTCCTTACCGTCGATCTCCTGGGGGCTTCCACAGAGCAGGTCGCATCACTGAAGGTGGCGAATCGACTGCGCTGTGTGAGCGACAGGTGTGGCCTCACACCGGGGCAGTGGCCTCGAAAGTGTTCTGGCGAAAATGCGTGAGCAAGTTCTGTTGTGAATCGCCGTTCGCGCGCGAATCGTTCGCCGCATTGCGGTGACTCCCGCTGAAACGCAGAACGCTCTGTTGGGGAGAGCTTGGAGAGGGCAGCGGATGATGACGGACACACAGTCGGCGACACCCACTCTGTGTCGCCTGCAACTGGGCAGCGAGCTACGCCAGTTGCGGTTGAAGAGGGGACTTACGTCAACTCAGGTCGTCAGAAAACTCCTTTGGAGTCCATCGAAGCTGACGCGTCTGGAGATGGGAGAGAACGCAACGGTCGAGCCCGCCGATGTCATGGCCCTCTGTCAGATCTACGGGGTTGATGAGGGGGTTGCCGGGCAGCTCAAGGAATATGCTGCCGTCACCAAGACGAAGCGGGAGTGGTGGCAGGCGACGGTGTTTCGCCCCCTTCTCGGTGCCGGTAACAGAGCGTTTCTCGGGATGGAGTCCTCGGCTTCCGTCGCGCGCACCTATCAGTCCGAGTACGTCCCTGGTCTGCTCCAGACGGCAGACTACGTGCGCGTTCTCCACCAATACGCCAATGACGGCCGTCCCGAGGAAGAAATCGAGAGCATGGTCAATCTGCGGATGACGCGTCAGAGAATCTTCCTTCGGGAGCCGCCGCTGAAGTTTGCCGCAGTTGTCAACGAGGCAGTGCTCCATCGCCAGGTGGGAGGTCCATCGGTCATGAAGGCGCAGCTCGCACGCATCATCGAGGTCGCTTCCGCGCCCAACGTCACGGTCCAAGTCATCCCCTTCAAGGTGGGTGTTCATCGAGGGATGAATGGAGCCTTCACGACCTTCCGGTTTCGTGAGGACTTCGCTCTGAAGCCGATCGTGCACTTGGAGCACTTGGCCGATCACTGGGTGCTGCGGCGTGACGCTGACGTGGAGGCATACGAGGACACCTTCAATGAGCTGCAAACCGTGGCTCCTGGGCCACAGGAGTCTCTGAGCCTGATCAAGAAAGTAATGGAGGAGCTTTGATTCCCATGACCGTTACGGCTGACGCACTGACCGGTGCCGGCTGGTACAAGTCCAGCTACAGCGACGGCCACGGCGGCAATTGCGTTGAGAGTGCCCGCGTCAACGCCGACTGGTTCAAGTCGAGTTACAGCAATGACACCCCCGGAGGAGACTGCGTCGAGGGCGCCCGTCTCGCTGACGGTGCCATGGCCCTACGTGACTCCAAGGACCCGCACAGTCCCGCCTTCGTCTTCGGCGGCGGCGCCTGGGCCGCCTTCGTCGACGCACTCAACGGCGGGCAGCTCTAGAGACGGCACAGTCGGCCTTCCCGGAGTGAACGCTTCGTCAAGTAGTCGTGCACCACACGTCAAAGACGGCACAGGCGGCGTCGCACATCCTTGTTGTGGCAGCCGACGGTCGCGCTGTCGAGTGCCGGCCTCCGTGGGCCGCCGTCCACGGGGGAGACGGCGGCCACACGAAGAGTCGGCTACGCCGGGGAACCGAGGGCCTGCCGGCGGTAGTCCCGGGGCGGGAGGTCGTAGGCGGCGCGGAAGGCGCGGGTGAAGGTGGCGTGGTCGGGGAAGCCGCAGCGGGCCGCGATCCGGTGGACGGGTTCGGTCCGTAGCGCGCGGTCGGTGAGGTCACGGCGGGCGCGTTCGAGGCGCTGGCCGCGGATCCAGGCCGCGACGGTGTCGTCGTGCGCGCGGAAGAGTCGGTGCAGGTAGCTGACGGAGATGTGGTGGGCGGCGGCGATGGCGCCCGGTGACAGCTCCGGATCATGTAAATGCTGCTGTACGAACGCCTCGATGCGCAGGAGGAGGGCGCGCTGCCGGGAGTCCTCCGGCACGCGCGCGTCGGCGTCGAGGTGGTGGGCGAGTACCGCGGTCAGCAGATCGAGGGCGACCGTACCCAGCCGGGGGGCGTCGGTCGGCCGGTAGGCGGCGGAATCGGTGGTCGGGCTGGTGAGGAACTGGGTGAGCAGCGACCCCACGCCCTCGCGACCCGGGAGCGGCACCGCCATCAGCTCCGCGCTCCGGTTCGCGGGCAGGGGCAGCAGCGCGCGGGGTACGTGGGCACGCACGAGCGCGGCCGTCCCGCGGTCGGCGGCGATCTTCACGTCGAAGGGGCGCGAGCTGTCGTACAGCGCGAAGTCGAACGGCCCCAACTCCGCCTCGCGGTCGTCCTGGACGACGCCGAGCCCGCCGCGCAGGGCGAAGACAAGCGAGTACAGCTCGGGGTCGCACCGCCGGATCAGCCGCGGTGTGCGCCGTACGTCCGAGGGCGAGCACGTCAGCTCCACGACATTCACGGCCGCGAGGTCCAGCGCCCGCGCCGTGGCATTGAACCGCGTCGCCTCACCGCTCTCCACCCGCATCGGGTGCGGACTCTCGACCTGAAACGCGTCGAAGCGGGCCAGCCGCTCCGTCGGCGGAAGGTCATCGCTGTGAAAGACCGTCTCCATCATGGTGCTTCCTCCCCGGCGCTACCGTAGCCGCCAGGACCGACAGCGGGCGCGACGAAAGAATCTCTTCCGGCCACCCACCCGTCGGAGCCTTACCGATTCCCTTCCCGGACGCAGCCCGCCGACGTCAGTTCGCCTGTGTGCTTCACCACGTACGACGAGAGACCGTGCGCCGTGTCGGTGTGCGTGAAACCGGCTTTCAGGAGCACCCTGCCGGAAGCCCGGTTCTGCACCTGGTGCTTCGCGTGTACGGCGGGGAGGGTCAGCGGGCCGAAGGCGAAAGCCAGCAGCCCTGACACTGCGCCGGTCGCGTACCCGCGTCCCCAGGTGTTCTGACGCAGGATGTAGCTCAGGCGGCCAACGCCTCCTGTCACGTTGAGTTTGACGACACCCACCAGGTCACCGTCCACGTCGACGCCGAGGACGTACCGCAGGCGTGGCTGGTGCGTCGACCAGATCAACGCGTTGCCGACGTACGTCGTGGCTTCGTCCCCGCCCATGACGCCCCGGCCGAGGAAGCGCACCGAGCGGCCGCTGTAGATCCTCCGTACGGCTCGTGCGTCGTCCTGAGTCAGCTCCCGCAGATCGATCACGTGCCCTCCAGGATGGTGGCGAGTTCGGCGGCCGTGGGCCGGTCGTCCGGGCCGGACAGGAGAACCGGGCGCAGCAGGTCCTGGAACACCGGCCAAGCTGCCGTGGAGACCAGGGGAATCCTGCCGGTGGCGATGGCAGCGCGCCGATTCGCCGGTCCGGCATCCGGTGGGATGCCCGCCGCCGCGTAGTCCAGCGGCCACCTACCGGTTGTACAGGTCCAGAGCACTCCGGTGAGGGCGTACACGTCGGACGACGCGGACGGAGTCACAGGCTGCGGTCCCTTGGCGATCCACGCAGCCAACTCCGGTGCGATCAGGTGGGTGATGCCGCCGTGGAACGTCGACCAGGGAGGTGTGCCCCTCCCCTCCTGCCAGGACCAGGCGAAGTCGATCAAGGTGGCCCCGGACTCGGTGTGGATGCCGTGGGAGGGCTGGAGGTCTCCATGGATCCAGCCGGCTGAGTGAAGATCGGCGACCGCTCGGCACAGATGGACGGCCGCCGCGAGGGCCCGAGTGCGGGCAGCGTCCCGGGTGCGGTTCTCGGAGCAGCGTCGAACGGGTCGGAAGACCTGGAAGGTCGACGGTCCGTCCAGCCACGGTGTGACATACCAGAAGCCGTCAACGGTCCGCCCTGTTCTGACAGTTCGGCCGGGTAACCGGCCCAGGACGGCGGCCTCACGCGCGGTGGTCTCCGCGCCTTCTCCGCAGCCGTACTTGATGGCGACGCGGGCCACGGCACCCGTTGCCTTCCATACGGCTGACCCGCGCCGGTCGGTGATCTCCTTCAACACGACCGAACCGCAGCCGGCCTCCGCGCTCTTCAGCGCCTCGCCGGGGCAGGCAGTGAACTCGCCCACGCTCGCACCGCCTTCCACTCGCATGGGATGTGCTCGAATACGTCGCGACCGTTGTCGTCGGCCACGGCCAGTGCCGCCGAGAGCGCGGGGGTGCCCTTGAGGAGTCCGGGATCTCGCGGTCGTACCGAGGCACGCACGGGGAGAAACGAGTACGGCGCAGGCGGAACGCCCTGGCCGAATCTGTCCCGCTCCTCGACGCCTTGGACGAACTTCCCGAACATCACCCCCACCGGCCCGTACAGGTGCTTCAGCGCCCAGTGCGGCCAGGCCATCAGCTCGGCACAGTCCGTGTCCACGTCGTCCGCGAGAATGACGATGTTCTCGCAGACGAGTACGGATCGGGACCGCCTCACCAGCAGCCGCACCCGCTCGGCGGCCCGCACCGCGGCGTGGAACAGCTCCGCCTCGGTCGCGTCCTTGGGGGCTTTTGGGGCGATCTCGTACACCGTCCAGACTGTTGTGCCCCGAGGGGTGGACGCTTCGAGGTACGGGCAGTGGGCGAACATCGCGGTGATGTACCCGGACATGTCCACGCGCGTGGGATTCTCCGACCGATGCTCCACCAGCCGGAGCGCCCCGGCAGTGGACCGGGACGCTCGGGGGGCTGACGTGCTGGTCACCGGGCGAGCCTCTTCGGCGACAGGTCGTCGTCGCCGGGCGCGGGCGCACAGTCCCACTCGGCCACCACTGCGCCGGTCTCCCGGTAGCGGGTCAGGACGTGCTCGTCGACCGTGCCGTGCGTGGTGGTGAACCAGATCCCCGGCAGCGGGCCATATGACTCCTCGTAGGCGGTTACCCAGGCGATGGGCCCATGACCTGCCGTTTCATGGCTCACGGAGTTCGTTCGCTTCGGCCAACTACCATGTCGGCCGATACTTCTCGTGCGGTGTCGCGCGCTCCCATACGGTCTCGAATGCCGAGGCGCACAGCTTTGCGACTTCGGGGTCGGCCGTCACCTCGTGCTCCAGCGAGTCGCCCTCCCCGTCGAAATGGTTGACGAGAACGAGACTCTCGTCGAACAGCCAGAAATCATTGCCGGGAAGAGCGATGTCAGTTGCCCGACGGCGAGGAAGCCAGCGGACCTTCTCCCCGGCGGCGACGTTCAGCCCTCCCGTGACGTCGTACTCGAAGCGTAATCACTGACGGGTTCGGAAACGATGCGTGCGCGGCGTACCTGGACCCCGCGGCCCGTCGCCGCGGATACCAGCCCGAGCCAGTCAGCCCAGCGCTCCGCCGGGTCGATCTTGAGCCCCGCGCTCCAGTCGACGAAGGCGGGGTCCGACCGCATGTAGCCGTCGCGCATCTCCAGGTGAACCGCCGAGCTGTGGCAGGCATGGAACAGCTCGTCAAACGTCGGAACCGCCGTCACCCGTCACCTCCAAGAAGAACCGCGCCATACGCCGGGGGATCTCCACCACCGTCTCGTGTTCGGGGATCTCCAACTGAGCCAAGCGCTCCTTGTCCAGCACCTTCCAGCCCTGGACAAGGTAGTTGTCCTTGGCGTCATCCAGGTACACCGTGGGGGAGCCACCGCTGGGGCTCTCGGGATCCTTGCCGAGTTTGCGCAGGGCCATGATGGTCCGCCTTCGTCATCGGGGACGCACTGGCTACTGACACTGCCGTAGGTCCACCTCGATGGCCATCGATGTGCCGGAACTTGCCAGGCCGCCACGGTTACTGCAGGGGTTCTCGACTCGTGTGGCTGAAGATCTGGCCGTGGACGAGCCGTGACGCGTCCGCGCCGGAAACGACGTCAGACGAAGTAGTCCTCCGCGTCCTTCATCTGACTGCCCGTCAGGCTCATCAGGGCCTCGTACTTTTCGCGCCCAAGGTGATACGCCCCGGTGTGGTGCGAAAGGAAGAACCGACCGGTTTCGTCCATGAGCAGGGTCGAGCCGTCGTATGTGTCGTATCCGACCGGGAAGAGCTTCGTGCCGAGATCTCCCGCCAGGTCGGCGATCTCCTCGGCGTCTCCCTTGAAGACGAGACGCGGCGTGAAGACCGCGAAGTTCTCCGGAGCGGTGTCGATGACGGCTCGAAGGAACGCGTGCTCGCGGATGAAAGCGCGGGCAGGCGCGGAAGGCTCGATGGCCACACCGTACGAGCGGTATCGCGCGACGACGGCCGCGATCACTTCGGAGGCCTCCTCACCGACGTCGCGTCCCGGGTGCCAGCCGGCCTCTGTCAGCCACGTATCCACTTCTTCGGCTGTGGAGAGAATCGGCATCGTCATCCTTACGCGATCCGGGGCCGGACGCCCGCCCACCGTCCGCGCCGCACCCGATGGGGTGGTCGTTGTGCGTTCTCCTGCGCGGCGTGGTGCTGTCTGTGATTGTCGGCCCAACAAGACCGCATTCGCAACGAGTTCGGGAGTGGGACGGGTGGCTCATGGCCGGGGGAACGGCATGTCGTCGAAGCATCACTTGATTCAGGGGTTCGGGCTCGTCGCGATGGGTGTAGGGAATTTCGCCGTGCACGCGCCGATGTGGCTGAGCGTGTGGACCTTGGCGATGGGCGGGCTCACCGTTCTCTTCGGGGCTTCCCGCTGGATGAAGGGGGAGTGATGCACCCTCCGACGGAACGGTGGATCACGGGCGGGCCAGACCGGTGCCTGTCGGCCCGGCTCGGACGGCTCCCGTAGGGCAGGGGTGAGTATGCGGGCTTCACAGCCGGCTACGGATCGGATGCCGCCCGAGGCGGATATGCGGGCGCTGGTGGGGTGTCTCGGGTTTCTGGCCTGGCCGGCCAGAGCTGTCGCGATTGTGTCGCCGCTCCTGCTGATCACCGCGCTGGACGACGTTCCTGGCTCCGCTCGTGGGCTCTTTCTGCTCGCTGTCGGGCTGCTGATGGTCCTTGGGCTGGTACGGAGCGACGCCGGGCGGCATCTGCCACCCATCGGGCGCGGAATCCACCAACTCGTCCAGGCCGGCTCCCTCGTGGGTGTCATCGTGTTCGCGCACAGCTCCGCCGGCGAGTGGCTCGTGGCGCAGTGGCTGGAGAGGCCCTGGCTCACCGGCTGGGCAGGTGGGCTGCTGCTGGCCGGTCTGACTCTGCTCGCCGCTCTCGTCGCACCGCAGGAGCTGGGGACCGCGACCGCGCTCTGGCCGCAGTCGGCGGCCGGTGCCCGGTTCGGCACGAGCGGGTGTGTGGTCGGGGTCACCGTTCTTCTGATGCCCGTCCAGCTGGTCCGCGCCGCCTGCTGCGCCGGTACCCTCCCGCTCTTCCTGGCCGGAGTCGTCGCGCCGCGGCCCGAGCTGGTCCGGGCCGCCCTGGTGGTGATCCTCGCCGAGCTCGTCATCGCGCTCACGGTGCGTTGGTGGCTGAACGACGTCGGAACGCTCATCCTCCATACGGTGATGATGGCGAAGAGGTGGTCCGCGCTCGGGGACGCCTTCGTGCACTCCTGGGTGCACGACCGGCTCCTCGTCAGGATCCGCGAGACCCGATCGCCCAAGGCCCCCGGCACTCCCGACTACTCCCTGCTCATCCTGCTGGCGGCCCAGGCCACCGCCGCGCCCGATTCCCGGATCGGCCGTCGCAATGCCGCCGGCTATCTGCGGCTGTGCGAGTCCATGCTGCTGGAAGCGGAGGCCGCGTTCCGCGCCGAACCTGGCATCGGCGAGCAGCGCCGCTGGGAACTCTGGCAGCTGCATCTGGCCGCACGCGGCACGGTCTCGTTCGCCCTCGCCACCGCCGCGGACGGCGAGGGCGCTGTCGAAGACGCCGTAGCGCGGAGCGCCGCCGCGGTCGAGGACCTGGAGGCGGCCGGATATCCGGACTTCGCCGCCACAGCGCGTTTCCAGTGGGCGGGAAGGCTGCGGAACGACTACCCGGCCGTGCGTGACGTACTGCGCCCGATCACCGAGGGCGGCCAGGGCGCGGCCTGGATGTCACCGTTGGCCCACCGCTTTCTCGCGAACGCCGCGCGCTCCGGCGCCCCGGAGCGGGTCGCCTTCCATGAGCAGGCCGAGGCCGCCGAACGGCCCGCCGGCGAAGGAAACTTCCAGTGGCGCGCGGAGGGGCAGGGTTGGTTTCCGCGGGCCATCGTGCCGGCGGTGCCCGACGCGGGGGTCAGGCTCTTCGAGCGCCTGAGCCGGCGGGTCTGGTACGAGATGTTCGAATCAGGTGAGCTGGTGCGCACCTGGACGCGGGGCCCTGGTACGGGGTCGGGCGAGGCTTCGGGCGCGGTCGACCGGCCGGGGCTCAACGTCGACGGCATCCACTACTACGGCCAGTCCATGGCGAGCATGGGCACGGCCTGGAAGATGGTGTGGCACGCCCAACTCCTCGCTCCAGTGGGCCGCTTCCGTACGGCACGGTGGCTGCTGGAGCGAGCGCGGAAGAAGTCCAGCGACATCGACCTCCAGATGGAGGCACTGAAGCTGCTCGCCTCGATCGACGAGGAGGAGAAGGACTGGCCCGCCGCGTACGCGCGCTGGAGCGAACTCGTACGGATCGAGGAGTCGCGCCGCGGCGGAATCACCGACGGCAACCGGCGCATCGACTACCAGGCGTCCCACTACAACCGTCTGATCCTCCTCCTCACCGGGCCCGAACGCGGGCACATCCCCGGCCTGCCCGCGCCCCAGTGGGCACTGGCCTTCGACCACAGCGAGCAGGACCGTTCGCGCGTACTGCTGGAACTGCTGCGCTCTCGGTACGCGACCGGCAGCGGCTCCTCGGAAACCGTCGACTACGCGGAACTGACCTCCACGCTACGGGAGTTCGAGCGGCGCGGCGGACAGCGCGGACTGCTCGTCAGCTTCTATGTGTTCAACGCCCGGGTCGTCGTCTTCCTGGTCCGGTCCGGTATGTCGTCGGCCCCCATGGTCGAGGAGGGGGAACTGCCCCCCGACCTCGGGCTTCCCGACGCCCCGCACAGCTTCGGGCGGATGACCTCGGCCGCGGCCTTCGACCAGGACAAGCTCGACGCGGACTTCGGCACGCTGATCGCGGCGGTGACGCGCCACAGCGAGCCGGGGGAGCCGGTGTGCCTGGTGCCGCACGGCGTACTGCACGAGATCCCCCTCCACGCGGTGGCCACCACCGGCGGTGTGCCGCTGGCCGCTCGTAACCCCGTTCAGGTGGTGCAAAGCGCCTCCCTCCTGGCGGACCTGTACCGGAACACCGCTCCGCCCGCCCCGCGCGGCCTGTGTGTCTTCGCCGATTCACGCTCCGATCAGCCGCTCGTCCACGCGCGCGCGGAGGCCCGCTCCATCGCCGGGACGTTCGGCGAGCGCGCCGAAGTCCTCTCCGGCGGCCGGGTCACCCGGCGGCTGGTCCTGGACAGGCTCGTCCACTCGGAGGCGACGGCCGTGCACTTCGCGTGCCATGGCGTCCTCGCCCCCGACGACATCGCGGGCAGCGCGATCAGCTGCGCCGACGGGCCGCTGACCATGGATGATCTGCTGGGGGTGCGAATCCGCGCCGATCTGGTGACCCTCAGCGCCTGCCGGAGCGGGGAGAGCAGAGGACGCCCCGGTGATGAACGGCTCGGCCTCGCGCGGGCCTTCCTGATCGCCGGGGCCAAGTCCGTCCTGGTCTCGCAGTGGCAGGTGGACGATCTGTCCACCGCGCTGTTCATGGAGCGTTTCTACGATCTGCTGGTGGCGGGGGCGCCGCGCGGGCGGGCACTGCACGAAGCGCGGGCGACGGTGCGCGGAATGACCGTGGAGGCCGCCGTGCGATGGTGCGAGGACGCTCTCGCGAGGGCCGTTGGTCACGCCGAGGACCACGAGGCCGAAACCGCCGCGAGGACGGCGTACGACTCGGCGATGCTGCGGCTGATCTGCGAGTCCGGTGATCTCTCCGCCGCGAGACGGACGTTCGCGCGGCTCAAGGAGCGCACCCCGAGCGGCAGCCCGGAGCGAAGGGAGCTGATGGTGCTCTGGTCGCGGCTGATCGCCAGTGCCGAAGCGAGGGGAGGCGCCCGCCCCGGAATCCGCCGCCCCTTCGAACACCCTTACTTCTGGGCCCCGTTCGTCCTGGTAGGAGACGCCCGATGACCCCACTCCCCGCGCACACCCCGCTGGCCGACCTGGCCAGCCCCGATTTCGCCACGGTGCACGGCCCTGGCGATCAGGATATTCAGGACTGCCGTTACCTGATCGGGCTGTCGGCCGACGGAACGCCCACCACCCTCGCCGTCCGCACCTCCACGGCGGCCCCTCGCCGCATGCCCGCCGTGGTGCTCTCCGGCTCCGCGACCCTTCAGGACGTGGTCGAAGGGTCGGCCCTGCTCAATCTGCTCGAACTCAGCCCCGACGCCGCCGTGGTGATGGACCACGCGAGCGGCGCGCTCCACGGTGTACTGGAACGCGCCACCGTCGACGCGTATCTCCGGCAGGACCGTTTCCCGGGCGGCCCCGTACGCGCGGGCGGGGGCGCGGTCACCGGCGACGACAGCTGTCTGTGCGGGACACACCGCACCCCGCACGCCCATGTGGTCTGCGCGTTCGGCGGCTGCGGCCGTGTCAACGCGCTGCACTTCTACGATCCCGAGGATCCCCCGGAGTGCCCGGGGCCCGGCGCCGCGCCCGGCGACGCGATGTCCGCCGACTCGGTGCCCGCGCATCCGTTGACCCTCTCCTTACGAGGGGCACGAGGGGCACGAGGGGCACGAGGGGCACGAGGGGTACGAGGGTGAGGACGTGATCGCGGACGTGTTCCGGGACGCGCTGGCCGGTACGAGCCGGCGCCTGCTCTTCACCTCGGCCCTTCCCGCTCTCGTTTTCTCGGCCGTCCTCCTCGGGGTCACTCTCGAAGCGGCCGCGGAAGCGAGTTCTGCCGCCGAGCTCGGTGCGGGGCCGGGTACGGGACTCGGTACGGGACTCGGTACGGGACTCGGTACGGCCGTCGCTACCTGGAGCGACCGGCCCGCGAGCGTGCGTACCGTCCATGCGGCGGGCTTCGTCCTCGCCGTCACCCTCCTCACCGCGCTGCTGGCGGCCCACCGGGTGACCCTGCTGCGCTGGGCCGAGGGGTACTGGCCGGGACGTTTCGGCCGACGGCTCGGGGCGCGGCGCGCGCGCCGTCACGAACGGGCCCGCGCGCAGCTGCGCGGCCATGTACGGGCGGGCGGCCCGGACGCGTACGAGACGCTTTATCTGCACTACCCACTGCCCGGGGTGCCCGTACTGCCCACGCGCCTCGGCAACGTCCTGCGCGGCGCCGAGGATTACCCCCGTACCCGGTACGGAATCGACGCCGTGCTCGTCTGGCCCCGGCTGTTCCCGCTCCTGCCCGCCCCGTTCACCGGCACGTTCGCGTCGAGCCGGGCCCGTCTCGACGGCGCGCTCGCCGCCACCGCGCTGTCCGTGGCGTTCGCCGTCGCCGCGCCGGTCTGCACGGTGGCGGTGGGCGGCGCGCCGTGGCTCGCCGCCGTCTCCCTCGTGGTCGGCGCGCTCGGTGCGCTGACCGGCTACCGGGCCGCGCTCACCACCGCCGTCGTGCACGGGCAGCAGATCCGCGTCGCCTTCGATCTCTACCGGGGGCTGCTGCTGGACACGGCGCGGAACGGCGGCCGGCCGCCGCTGCCGGAGGCCGGCCCCGCGGACCAGTGGCAGCAGCAGCCGCCCGCGCCCCTGCCGGTGCCCGCGCCCGCGCCCGAACCCGTGCCTGTGCCCGACGTGCTCAGCAGCGCGGCCGAACGCGAGATCTGGGAAGGGCTGTGCGGCTTCTGGTACCGGAACATCCCCGTCGAGGCGCGGGTCACCGCCCCGCGATCCGGCGGCTGAGTCCTGTCGCCCGCGCCCGGCCGGTACGGACGCGGCGGTCCGTACCGGCCTGCTCGTGCCGCGTCGGGCGACGTCGGGCGACGTCCGGCGACGTCCGGCGACGTCGAGCCGCGTCAGGCGAACGGGATCCGGATCACCGACTGGTTGCCGATACCGAGCGTGCTCGCGCCGGTGCCGATGGCGTTCCAGACCTCGACGCGTACCTTCCCGTTGACCAGGTTCCCGTGCGATCCGGTGGCCGACTTCAGGCCCCTGGCCTGGGTGTAGTGCTCATAGCCGGATACCGGATCGGTCGCGAAGTACTCGTAGGTCTCCGTACGGTCCCAGGTGCCGTCGCCCTTACGGTCGTAACTCACCTGCACCTGCTGGCCGTTGCCGACCGACGTCCCCGCGTCCACGAACAGGTCGAACTGCGTGGCGCCGCCGTTGTACGTACGGGTGATCCCGCTGGAGGTGAAGACCTGCGGGGTGTGCGGCGTGCCGTCGTAGTTGGCGCCGCCCGCCGTGGCGACGGTGGCCGACGCGGCCGAGCCGGTGGAGTCACCGAGTCCGGCACCCGTCCGCGCGTACAGCGTCGGGGAACCCGACGGCGGCGGGTCGGTCGGGGGATCGGTCGGGGGATCCGTCGGGGGCGTGCCACCACGGGTCCAGACGGCCACGTAGTCGACGAGCATGGGGCGGCCGGGGACGGTCGCGGCGGTCGGGGTCCGGCCGCCGAGCGCGTCGGGGAACGCGCCGCCGATCGCCACGTTGAGGAGGATGAAGTACCCGGCGTGGTCGGTCATATTGGCCCAGGTACCGGCGTCCATCTGGTTCTGCCGCACGGTGTGGAAGAGCTGGTCGTCCACGTACCAGCGCAGCTCATTGGGTGTGACGGCACGGTCCCACTCGAAGCGGTAGGTGTGGAACGCGGACTGGCAACTGGCCCCGGGGCAGGCACGGTTGGCACCGATCCCGGTGGTCTCGTTGCAGGGGCCGCCCGGGTTCACTCCGCAGTGCAGCACGCCCCAGACGGAGTTGATCCCGTTGACGTTCTCCATGATGTCGAACTCACCGGTGGCCGGCCAGTTCCAGTAGTTGCCCCGGTACGGCGAGCCGAGGGTCCAGAAGGCGGGCCAGTAGCCGAGGGCGGCGTCGCCCGTCACGTTCGGCATCTGGATACGGCCCTCGATACGGAGGGTGCCGCCCGCCGGAGCCTTGAAGTCGGCGCGATGGGTCTCGATCCGGGCGGAGGTCCAGTTGCCCGCGCCGTCCCTGAGCGGGGTGATCCGGAGGTTTCCGTTGCCGTCGAGGCTCAGATTGTCCGGGCTCGCGGTGTAGTTCTGGATCTCGCCGGTGCCCCAGTTGCCGGGTCCGCCGGGGTAGCCGTGGCCGGTGTCGGTCTGCCAGTTGGCGGCGGAGGGCGGGGTGCGGTCCGCGCCGTTGAAGTCGTCGCTCCACTGGAGGTTCCAGCCGGGCGCGGGCGGTATCGCGCCCTGGGCGGTGCCGGCGCCGGTGACGCCGATGAACCCGGCCAGCGCGACGGTCATGGCGAGGATCGCGGCGACGAGGGGGGTACGGGGGGTGCGGGGGGTACGTCTGATGTGGCTCGTTCTCAAGGAACACCTCCGGTGCGGATGGTGCCGAGGGGGACTGAGAAGACTGGTCGGGAGCGCGTCGAGAGCCGTACTGAGAGCAGTACTGAGAGCGCTCTCAGTACGCTCTCAGTACGTCTTGTAGCGGCGCCCGGGCACAGCGTCAATGCCTTTCCCCTTGCCTTGACCTTTGCCTTGACCTCGACGTCAAGGATTACGGTCGAAGACATGCGAATCGGCGAGCTGGCGGAGCGGGCGGGGACGACCACGCGGACTCTGCGGTACTACGAGTCACGCGGGCTGCTGCCCGCCCGGCGCGCGGTGAACGGCTACCGCACGTACGACGAGAGCGATCTGCGGCTCCTCCGGCAGATCAGGACCCTTCAGGACTTCGGGTTCGACCTGGAGGAGACGCGGCCGTTCGTGGAGTGCCTGCGCGCCGGGCATCCGGCCGGGGACGCCTGTCCCGCCTCGCTCGCCGTCTACCGCCGCAAGCTCGGCGAGCTGGACGGGCTGATCGGTGAGCTTCAGTCGGTACGGGCCCAGGTCGGGGCGCAGCTCGCGCAGGCCGAGGCGGCGCGCGCCGGGCTGGCGGCCGAAGCGGAGGTGCCGGGCGGTCCTGAACCGCGCTGCGAACTGACGCCGCACCCATCGACGCCGTACAAAAACTGATGTCGCACAAAAGCGCGCGAGAATTCAGCCGCGTCAATCGAGGAGAGACAGAGAAATGATCGCGATAGAGGGTGTCGACGCCGTGACGGACACGGACTTCGACAACGAGGTGCTCAAGGCCGGACTCCCGGTCCTCGTGGAATTCACCGCCGACTGGTGCGGGCCCTGCCGGCAACTCGCGCCGGTGCTGAGCGCCGTGGCCGGGGAACAGGCCGACCGGCTCAAGGTCGTCCAGCTCGATGTGGACAGCAACCCCGAGGTCACGGCGCGATACGGGGTCCTCGCGATGCCGACGCTGATGGTGTTCCGCTCGGGCGAACCGGTGAAGTCCATGGTCGGGGCCCGGCCGAAGCGCAAGCTGCTCCAGGAACTGGAAGAGGTGGTCTGACCCGTCGCGCAGAGCGCGGAATTCTGTACAGCCAATGGCGTGGCGGTTCCCGAAAACGCCTTAAAAATCTCTCATGTCACCGACAGGTCAAGCACAGCTGATCGCCATTTCGCGCCCAGGACCCCTCCTTAGGTTCTTGTCCATCGAAGCCGGACAACGGCTCCGGTGAACAGAGAGAACGAGAAGAGGGAGAATTCCATGAGCCTGCGCAAGATCACCCCGCTGAAGCCCGCGGCCAAGAACAGCCGCGCGCCGCAGAAGCCGGCCCCTGCGAAGAAGCAGCAGCCGCAGCGCCCGCAGCGCCGCCCGATCGGTGGCTGACGGCTGATTCCGGCACCCCGGTGGGGGGGGGGGCGCCCCCCCCGCGCCCCCCCCCCCCGAATCCCCCCCCGCCGCCCCCCCCGCCGCCGCGCCGGCGCGGGGGGGGCCCTCTCCGCCCGCCCCGGGGGGGGCCCCGCCCCCGCCGGCCGCCCCCCCACCGCCCTGCCATCCGGCCCCTCGCCATCCGGCGTCCTTCGCCATCCGGCCCGGCCCCAGCGGGAGCGACAGTGACCTCGTACGAAGAAGACCAGCCGACCGTGAGGCTGCGCGCCACCGGGCAGCGGACCGACGCGAGGCCCGCGCGCCCGGCCCTGCCCCTGCTCATACCCCCCGTGCCCGTACCGCCCGCACGGCCGTCGAACCCCCGCGCGTGCGCGGTGTCGTGGAGTTCGCCGGGGCCGGCTTCCGCTACCCCGGCGCGGAACGCGACACCCTCAGCGGGATCACGTTCGGGCGGCCGGGGGCCACCGACGCCGAGGTGGTACGGGCGGCCGAGGCCGCCGCCGCGCACACCTTCATCTCCGCGCTGCCCGACGGCTACGACACCCTGATCGCCCCGGGCACGGCCCGGCTCTCCGGCGGACAACTCCAACGCGTCACCATCGCCCGCGCGATGCTGCGCGACGCGCCCGTACTCGTCCTGGACGAACCCACCACCGGTCTGGACGCGCCCGCCGCCCGCCGGGTCGTCGGCCCGCTGCGCCGGCTGATGGCGGGGCGTACGACCCTCATGATCACGCACGATCTGAACCTGGCCCCGGACGCCGACCGCATCCTGGTCCTGGACCACGGCCGGATCGTCGAGTCCGGGACCCATCAGGAGCTGCTGTCGCGCGGCGGCGCGTACGCCCGCCTGCACGGCTCGCACAACGCGGGCGACGCAGGTAACGCGGGTAACGGAGGCAGCGCGGGCAGCGCAGGCAGCGTGGCGCGACGGAACACGCCAGAGCCGGAGACCCTTCAGCCGATGGGCGCCGGCATCCGCGCCACGTCGTAAGCCAGCTCGATCACATCCCCCGTGGCCGGGTCGCCCAGCTCGACCCGCCAGCGGTCGGCGAACTGGTCCACGCCCTCGGCCATGGGGATGGTGCCGGAGATCAGCACCGTACCCGGCACCAGATCGCCACGTTCCCGCAGCACCTCGGCCCAGTAGCCCGGAGTCAGCAGCTCCGCCAGCGTGCCGTCCTGGATCAGGGTCTCCTCCCCGGAGCCGGAGCCGGAGCCGGAGCCGGAGCCGGAGCCGGAGCCGGAGCCCGAGCCGACGTGGGTCACCCACGCCCGCAGGGTCAGCGCGTCCAGCCGCTCCTGTACGTCGGCCAGCCGCCAGGCACGCCGGGCGAGGACGTCCGGGCCCGCGTTCTTGCTCCACGCCACACCGTGCACCTCCAGCTCACGGTCGGTGTGGTCGCAGGCGGCCGTCAGCAGCAGTTCCCCGTCGCCGTCCACCACCAGGGCCCATTCCGCTTCGCCCGAGGTACGCCCGTGCTGGACGCTGACCCGGTCGGTGTGCTGGGCGAGATACGGGGCGACCGGGTAGAGGGCAGGGGTCACGGACGGCGCGGGCACCCCCAGCTCGGCGAGCTCCGCGACATGCGCGGCGACATCGTCCTGGCTGCGTCCGGCGTATCCGGCGTTGAGCACCTGGACGACATCGACGCGCCTGGTGGTGCCGTCGGGCAGTTCGAAGGTCAGCAGCGCCATGGGTTTCTCCACATCGATCGCGGTATCGGCGAGGTTAACTTTGCGCGGAAGGCTTGCGCATACGACCTGTATACAAGAAGTATGCCGGAAGGTCGATAGCGCACCTCAGCAAGGACGGTCATCGTGAAGAACAGCACGAACATGGACACGAGCAGGGGCAAGGGTTTGGAAACGCAATCGCTGGGCGGGTCCGCGGTCCGCCGCGCCTTCTTCGCCAGCCTCACCGGGACCGCCCTGGAGTGGTACGACTTCGCTATCTACTCCGTGGCCGCCGCGCTCGTCTTCGGCGATGTCTTCTTCCCCTCCGAGGACCCCGCCACCGGCACGCTCCTGGCCTTCTCCACCTACGCCGTCGGTTATGTCTCCCGGCCCCTGGGCGGTTTCGTCTTCGGCCGGCTCGGCGACAAGATCGGCCGCAAGAAGGTCCTCATCGCGACCCTCGTACTGATCGGGGCCGCGACCCTCCTGATCGGTCTGCTCCCCTCCTACGCCACGATCGGCGTGACCGCGCCCATCGCTCTCGTCATCCTCCGCTTCGCCCAGGGCGTCGGTGTCGGCGGCGAGTGGGGCGGGGCCGTACTGCTCTCCAGTGAGTTCGGTGATCCGCGCAGGCGCGGCTTCTTCGCCTCGGCCGCCCAGATCGGCCCGCCCGCCGGCAACCTGATGGCCAATGGCGTACTCGCCGCCCTCGGGGCCCTGCTGACGGAGGATCAGTTCACCTCCTGGGGCTGGCGTGTGGCCTTCCTGCTCTCCGGGGTGCTGGTCGTCTTCGGGCTGTGGATCCGCGCGAAGCTTGAGGAGACCCCCGTCTTCAAGGCGATGGAGGCCGAGCAGAAGCGCCCCGAGGCACCGATCCGCGAGGTCTTCACCACGCATCCGCGCGCGCTGTCGGCCGCGATCCTCAGCCGGGTCGCCCCGGATGTGCTGTACGCGCTGTTCACCGTCTTCGTACTGACCTACGCGACCGGCGAGCTCGGCATGTCGCGCGGCTCGGCGCTGGCCGCCGTCCTGATCGGCTCCTCATTGCAGGTCTTCCTGATCCCGCTGGCCGGGGCCCTGTCCGACCGGGTCAACCGGCGTCTGCTGTACGGCGTCTCCGCCGTGGCCGCCGGTGTCTGGCCGTTCCTGTTCTTCCCGATGACAAGTGGCGGCAGCTGGCCGCTGCTCGCGCTCGGGGTCGTGGTGGCGCTGGCCATCCACTCGCTGATGTACGGGCCGCAGGCGGCCTTCATCGCCGAGCAGTTCTCCCCGCGTCTGCGCTACACCGGCTCCTCGCTCGCGTACACGCTGGCCGGGGTCATCGGCGGAGCCGTCGCGCCGCTGCTGTTCACCGCGCTGCTCGACGCGTACGACTCCTGGATCCCGCTGGCGCTCTACGTCGCGGTGACCGCCGTGGTCACGGTCGTCGGGCTGTGTCTGGGCCGCGACGGGAACCCGGCCGACGACGAGAATCTGAGCGGTACGGAACAGCCCGTCCGCGTACAGGCGTGAGCGGTACGCCGTAAGCCGCGAGCCGGTAAGAACGTACGTACGTACGCCCCGCACCACATCCGCACGCCGAAGCCCTTACGTCCGCGCCCGCACGCCGTACCTGAGACCCGAGTCCTGAGACCCGAGTCCCGAGTCCCGAGACCCGAGTTCCGAGAAGGGAACCACCTCATGCGCATCGCGCTGAGCCAGCTCACCACCGGCCCCGACCCCGAGGCGAACCTCGAACTCCTTCGCGCCGAGGCCCACCGCGCCGCGGCCGAGGACGCCCGCGTCATCGTCTTCCCCGAGGCCGCGATGGCCTGCTTCGGCACCCCCCTGGCGCCGCTCGCGCAACCGCTCGACGGCCCCTGGGCAACGGCGGTGCGCCGGCTCGCCGAGGAGACCGGGCTCGTCGTGGTCGCGGGCATGTTCACGCCCGCCCCGGACGGCAAGGTGGCCAACACCCTGCTCGCCACCGGCCCCGGCGTCGAGGCGGCCTACGACAAGATCCATCTCTACGACGCCTTCGGCTTCGCCGAGTCCGACACCGTGGCGGCCGGCTCCGAGGTGGTCACCATCGAGGTGGACGGCGTCCGGATCGGCCTGGCCACCTGCTACGACATCCGCTTCCCCGAACTGTTCCGGGCGCACGCCGACGCCGGAGCGGTGCTCTCGCTGCTCCCCGCCTCCTGGGGCGCCGGTCCCGGCAAGCGCGAGCAGTGGGAACTGCTCATCCGGGCAAGGGCGTTGGACGCCACGCTCTGGCTCGCCGCCGTGGACCAGGCCGATCCCGCGGCGACCGGTACGGGGGCGGACCCCACCGCGAAGTCGGCGGCCCCCACCGGAATCGGCCACAGCGCCCTCATCGGTCCCGACGGGACCGTACGGCAGCGCCTCGGCGCCGGCCCTGGCACGCTGCTCGCGGACGTGGACCTGGACGAGGTCGCCGCGGTCCGCCGTGCCGTTCCCGTCCTGGCCAACCGCAGGCTCACCGACCCGAGCTGACCAACCCGAGCTGACCAACCCGAGCTGACCAACCCGAGCCGACGCGGTACGCGCCTCTGCTTCAACTCGGCTTCGATTCGGCTCAACTCACCTTCCAGCGGCCTCACTTCGGCCCGCTTCACTTCGGCGTCCTCTGCCGTCACACTTCACCAAGCGGGTAACTCCGGTGTCCTTCACCCCCCTCCGTATTGGCTGACCCTTCATCGCTCCGACATCCGGCGATGCTGGACGCGTCAACGAGGGCGGGGGAAGGTGATCCGGGCATGTCAATCGGACCGCGTACCCCACGTCGCGGTCGATCAGGAGGACGCAGTGAAGAAAAGCTCGCGCATCCGCAAGGTCTCGCTCATCTTCGGCAGCGCCATCGCGCTGGTCATCGCTGTGCCGGGCAGCGCGCTCGCCGATCCCCCCAAGGCGCTGCCCGGCAACGCGGACGGGCTGGAGCAGACGTTCCAGCCGGCCTTCGACTACGACACGGACGGCTGCTACCCCACCCCCGCCATCGGCCCTGACGGGACCATCGCCCCCGGCCTCAACACCACCGGGGCCGTCAACGGTTCGTGCCGCGACTCGTGGGACCTGGACAACACCAACGGATACGCGCGGTCCAAGTGCAACAACGGCTGGTGCGCGACCATCTACGGCCTCTACTTCGAGAAGGACCAGGCCGTGGCGGGCAGCGGGCTCGGCGGGCACCGCCACGACTGGGAGCATGTCGTGGTGTGGACGCAGAACAACGTGGCCCAGTACGTCTCCACTTCCGCCCACGGCAACTTCAACATCCACACCCGTGACCAGATCCGCTGGGACGGTACACACCCGAAGGTCGTCTACCACAAGGACGGCATCGGCACGCACTGCTTCCGTGCCGCGAACACCAACGACGAGCCGCCGGAGAACCACAAGGGCAGCTGGCAGTTCCCGACCCTGGTCGGCTGGAACGGCTACCCCGCGGGTCTCCGCGACAAGCTGAGCCAGGCCAACTTCGGCAGCGCCGTCTTCGGCCTCAAGGACGGCAACTTCAACAGCCATCTGGAGAAGGCCAAGCCGGTCGGCATCCCGTTCGACCCCAACGCCTGATGAACACGCCCTGGAACACCTAGCCGGCGAGCAGCACCTTGAGCGTCGTCTCCAGGTGACCGTCGATCGCGCTGTGCGCGGCCGGCCGGTCACCGGAGGCGATCGCCGCCAGGATCGCGCGGTGCTCGGTCAGTACGGACTCCTGCCGCCCCTGCTGGTTGTAGAGGGCCACCACCCCGGCCCTGATCTGCCGGCTGCGCAGCCCGTCATAGTGCCGGTTGAGCAGCGAGTTGCCCGCCGCGGCCACGATCGTGGCGTGGAAGAGATGGTCCACCGCGATGAACTCCCTGGCGTGCTCGGGCCCGCTCAGGGTCCGCTGGCGCTCCAGGAGCCCGGTCAGCTCGGCCACCAGTCCGTCCCGGTCCCCGGGGATGACCTGTTCCGCCGCGTACCGCTCGACGATGCCGCGCAGCTCCATCAGCTCGGTGATCTCCCGCCCCGACAGCGGCACGATCTGTGCCCCCCGCTTGGGGACCAGCCGTACGAGATCCTCGGCGGCGAGCAGCAGCAGCGCCTCACGGATGGGGGTACGGGAGACCCCGATGCGGTTCGCCAGCTCCTGCTCGGAGAGGAACTCGCCCTGTCTGTCCGGGTCGGTGAGCACGTTCTCCTTGAGGAACGCGTACGCCTTCTCCCTGCCCGACGTCATGACTTCCCCCACAGCGAAGGTTGCATACAACGAGTATACAGACGCGCCCGAGGTCGCGATACGCGCGAAAAGGATGCGAGACGCAAAAAGACCCCGGACCGAATTGACGGCCGGGGTGTTCCTCTGTGTATATTGGCTGTTTCCATGTCTTCGGTGAATAGCGACATGGGCCAGATCACTGGAATGCAGCGTATCGGACAGGGGCTGAATTGTCAACCGAGGAATTGCAGAATGAGCAGCAATTCGTCTCCCTCCTCTATGAGCGTCTTGATGCCCTGAGGGAGCAGGCGGAGACCGCCGTGGAGGCGTCGATCGGCCAGGTCACCACCGTGCGGCAGGCCCGTGTCGAGCGCGATATCAGCGTCGCGGAACACTCGGGCCGCGTGTCCGCGCTGAATGCGGTCGAGTCCGGTCTCTGTTTCGGCCGGATCGATCTCAGCGAGGGGACGACCCATCACATCGGACGCATCGGAATGCGACGGGACGACCCGGAACGTACCCCGCTGCTGATCGACTGGCGGGCCCCCGTGGCGCGCCCCTTTTATCTCGCCACCGGCCATTCACCGATGGGCCTGCGCAGACGACGCCACCTCACCACCGACGGGCGCCGTGTCACCGGGCTCCACGACGAGATCATGGACCTCACCGACACCACGCGCACCGGATACGAGGACCCGGACGGCGACGCCGTACTGCTCTCCGCGCTGAACTCCGCCCGCACCGGGCGGATGAGTGACATCGTGCAGACCATCCAGGCCGAGCAGGACCGCATCATCCGCGCGCCGCACCGCGGTGTGCTGGTGGTCGAGGGCGGTCCCGGCACCGGCAAGACCGCCGTCGCGCTGCACCGGGCGGCGTATCTGCTCTACGCGTACCGCGAGCAGCTGGCCCGCCGCGCCGTGCTGATCGTCGGCCCGAACCCCGCCTTCCTCGGCTATATCGGCGAGGTGCTGCCCTCGCTCGGTGAGACCGGTGTGCTGCTGTCGACCGTGGGGGAGCTGTTCCCCGGCGTACGGGCCACCGGTACGGACACCCCCGAGGCGGCCGAGGTCAAGGGCCGTGCCGACATGGCGCGCGTACTGGCCGAGGAACTGCGCGGCCGGCAGTCGCTGCCCCGCCCCGTCCTGGAGATCGCGCACGCCGAGTACGGCACGCTCGTACTCGACCGCGACACGGTGTACGAGGCACGGCAGCGCGCCCGGGACACCGGACTGCCGCACAACCCCGCCCGGCCGACCTTCGCCTTCCGGATCATCGACGCGCTCACCGAACAGCTCGCGGACCGGATCGGCGCCGACCCGCTCGGCGGTCCCAACCTCCTCGACCCGACGGACATCGCCCAGCTCGGCAAGGAGATCGCCACCAGCCCCGAGGTACAGGCGGCGATCGACACGCTGTGGCCGAGGCTCACCCCGCAGGAGCTCGTCTCCGACTTCCTGGCGGATCCGGGCGCCCTGCTCGGCTCGCGCGACGCCGCCGCCGTACGCCGCTCCGGGCCCCGTACCGGCGCCGACGCCAGGATCGACTGGACCCCGGCCGACGTACCGCTGCTGGACGAGGCGGCCGAACTGCTCGGCGAGGACGACAGCGCGGCCCGCGCCGCCGCCGCGCTGGAGCGCCAGGAGCGGATCGCCTACGCGCAGGGTGTGCTTGAGCTGTCGTACGGCTCCCGTACGCAGGAGTTCGAGGACAGGGACGACGACGACTCGGAGGTTCTTGCCGCGCACGACATCATCGACGCCGAGCGGTTCGCGGAGCGGCACGAGGAGACCGACACCCGCAGCGCCGCCGAGCGGGCCGCCGCCGACCGCACCTGGGCCTTCGGCCATATCGTGGTGGACGAGGCGCAGGAACTGTCCGCGATGGCCTGGCGGTTGCTGATGCGCCGCTGCCCGAGCCGGTCCATGACCCTGGTCGGCGACCCCGCCCAGACCGGGGACGCGGCGGGCTGCGACTCCTGGCAGCAGATCCTGGAGCCGTACGTACGGCAGCGCTGGGAGCTGTCCAAGCTGGGCGTCAACTACCGTACGCCCGCCGAGATCATGGAGGTCGCGGCCGAGGTACGGCGCCTGACGGACCCGCTCTTCGAGCCGCCGAGGTCCGTGCGCGCGACGGGCGAGGGGCCGCTCGTACGCTCCGCCAAGCCCGGTGATCTGGCCCGTACGGCGGCCGGTCTGGCGGTCGAGCATCCGGGTGAGGGCCGGCTCGCCGTGATCGCCCCGGCGGCGCTGCTGCCGGAGCTCGCGGCCGAACTGCCCGACGCCTCCTGGGGCATCGCGCCCGATCTGACCCGGCCCGTCGTGCTGCTCGACGCGCGGCAGGCGAAGGGGCTTGAGTTCGACACGGTGATCGTCGTCGACCCGGAGGGAATCATGGACGGCTCGCCGCGCGGCACCAACGATCTGTACGTGGCGCTGACCCGGGCGACCCAGCGGCTCGGGATCGTCCGCGACGCGGAGGTCCCGTCCCGGCTGAAGACGGCCACGCCGTAGGTCGTATCCACGAAGCCCCGCCCAAGGCGCGGGCGGACCGCGCGTACCGGGGCGTGCGGTCCGCCCGCGTGCGGTCCTTGTCCGCCGATCGCCGATCGCCATTCGCCGGGCTCCGGGCTCCGGCTCCGGTCATCACAGCGACAACCGGGGTGAAAGCACAGGGAGTTCAGCGGAGCAATACCCTGATCGATATGCGGATCCTTTTCTCAAGCACCCCTGTCCACGGCCATCTGCTCCCACAACTCCCCCTCGCCCGCGCGTTCCGTGAGCGAGGTGACACCGTGGCGTTCCTGACCGCGGGCGCGCTCATTCCCTTACTGGCCCGGGAAGGCTTCGACGTACTGCCGGCCGGACCGGCCGCCGATGAGCTGCTGGCGGAAGCCGCCCACAGGACCGGTACGGACCCGACGGGCACGCCGACCCCGGAAGTGGCCGCCGAGATCTTCGCCGGGGTCAGGGTCGACCTCACCGCGGACGAGGCGCTGGCCGTCGCCCGCGACTGGCGGCCCGAGCTGATCGTCGCCGAACTGGTCGACTTCGTGGGCCCGTTGACCGCCGCCGCCCTCGATGTGCCGGTGGCGACTCTGGCGTACGGCCCCGCCATGCCGCCCGAGTTCGGCGCGGCGATGGACGCGGTGGTCGCCGGCCGTTACGCCGACCGCGGTCTGACACCACGCCCCGCCGACCACTACCTGGACACCTGCCCGCCCGCGATGCAGCAGGACGGCTGGCAGCCCCCGTCGGGCCGGCTGCCGCTGCGTCCGGAGCCCCATGGGCAGGGCGGACAGCGGCCGTCCGAGCCGGCCGCGGCACCGGCCGGTCCGGATCAGCGGCGTTCGGATCAGCGGCCTCCGCGCGTGCTGGTGACCTTCGGTACCGTCTTCTCCTCGCCCGACGTGCTCAGCCCGATCCTGCGTGAACTGTCCCAGGCGGACGTGGAGTTGCGGGTCACGCTCGGACTCACCGCGTCCGCCGAGGACTTCGACGTCGACCACGACCGGGTGACCTTCGTCGGCTTCACCCCGCTGAGCGAACTGCTGCGCGACACGGATCTGGTGGTCACCCACGGCGGCGCCGGCACCACGCTGGGCGCGCTCGCCGCGGGCATCCCGATGGTGATCGCTCCGCAGGGCGCCGACCAGTTCATCCAGGCCGACCGGGTGGCCGCGGCGGGCGCCGGACTGGACCTCCCGCAGGGCACGGCCACCCCCGAGGGGGTCGCGAAGGCCGCGTCCGCCGTCCTGGCGGACCAGGGCTTCCGGGCCGCGGCCCGCACGGTCGCCGACCAGATCGCCGCGATGCCGTCCCCCGCCGAGGTGGCCGCGACGCTGGCGGCGGGGCAGGTGCGGGTGGCCTGAGTCCGGGCCTCCGGTCTCCGTACGACGAGGTGGCGCCGGCCCTGTACTCCGGGCGGCGCCACCTCATCACCCAGGCCGTGTCAGACCGGCCGCAGCCAGACCGTCGCCAGCGGCGGCAGCGTCAGCTGGATGGACACCGGCCGGCCGTGCGCGGCCACCGACTCGGGCTTCACCGGGTCCGCGTTGAGCACATCGCCGCCGCCGTAGCGCCCCGCGTCCGTGTTCAGGACCTCCGTCCAGGCGGAGAACTCCTCGGGCACTCCGAGCCGGTACTCATGGCGCACCACCGGCGAGAAGTGCGAGACCGCCAGCAGCGGTGAGCCGTCCGCGTCGAACCGCAGGAACGCGAAGACATTGTCCTCACCCGCGTCGCCGTCCACCCACGCGAACCCCTCGGGAACGGTGTCCCGCTGCCAGAGCGCGGGCGTCGCGCCGTACACCGTGTTGAGATCGCGGACCAGATCGCGCACGCCCCGGTGGTCGGGCTCCGCCGCGTACGACGGATCGAGCAGCCACCAGTCCGGACCGTGTCCCTCCGACCACTCCGCTCCCTGGGCGAACTCCTGCCCCATGAAGAGGAGTTGCTTGCCGGGGTGGGCCCACATGAAGCCGAGATAGGCGCGTTCGTTGGCGCGCTGCTGCCACCAGTCACCGGGCATCTTGGACACCAGCGCCCGCTTGCCGTGCACCACCTCGTCGTGCGAGATCGGCAGGACGTAGTTCTCGCTGTACGCGTACACCATGGAGAAGGTCATCTCGCCGTGGTGGTACTTGCGGTGTACGGGCTCCTTGGAGACATAGTCCAGGGAGTCGTGCATCCAGCCCATGTTCCACTTCAGGCCGAAACCGAGCCCGCCGAAGCCGTCGGGCCCGACGTAGTGGGTGGCGCGCGTGACCCCGTTCCAGGCGGTGGACTCCTCGGCGATGGTCACCGCGCCGGGACAGCGCCGGTAGACGGTGGCGTTCATCTCCTGGAGGAAGGCGACGGCGTCGGGGTTCTCCCGGCCGCCGTGCTCGTTGGGGGTCCACTGCCCCTCCTCGCGCGAGTAGTCGAGGTAGAGCATCGAGGCGACCGCGTCGACCCGCAGCCCGTCGACATGGAACTCCTCGCACCAGTACACGGCGTTGGAGACCAGGAAGTTGCGGACCTCCGTGCGCCCGTAGTCGAACTCCAGCGTGCCCCAGTCGGGGTGCTCGGCCCGCTGCGGGTCGGCGTGCTCGTACAGCGGACGGCCGTCGAACCGGGCCAGCGCCCAGTCGTCCTTCGGGAAGTGGGCGGGCACCCAGTCCACGAGCACCCCGATGCCCGCGCGGTGCAGGGAATCCACGAGATACCGGAAGTCGTCCGGGGTGCCCATCCGGGACGTCGGCGCGTAGTAGCCGGTGACCTGATAGCCCCAGGAGCCGCCGAAGGGATGCTCGGCGATCGGCATCAGCTCGACATGGGTGAAGCCGAGGTCCTTGACATACGCGGGCAGCTGGGAAGCGAGCTGACGGTACGTCAATCCTGGTCGCCAGGACGCCAGATGGACCTCGTACACCGAGAAGGGCGACTCGTGCACGGGACGGTCGGCGCGATGCGCCAGCCACTCCTCGTCGCGCCAGACATGGTGGGACTCGGTGACGACGGACGCGGTCGCGGGCGGTACTTCCGTGCGCCGCGCCATCGGGTCGGCGCGCAGCGTGTGCGAACCGTCGGGCCGTGTGATGTCGAACTTGTAGAGAGCGCCCTCACCGACCCCCGGCACGAACAGCTCCCACACACCGGTGGAGCCGAGCGACCGCATCGGAAGGCTCGTACCGTCCCAGTAGTTGAAGTCACCGGCGACCCGGACGCCTTGGGCGTTGGGCGCCCAGACGGTGAAGCGGGTGCCCGCGACGCCCTGGTGGGTCATGATCCGGGCGCCGAGGGCTGTCCACAGCTCCTCGTGTCTGCCCTCGCCGATCAGATGCAGATCCAGATCCCCGAGGGCCGGCAGGAAGCCGTACGGATCCCGCATCTCCAGCTCGTTCAGCTCCTGCGTGGCGTCGCTGTAACGGACGCGGAGCGTGTACGCGGGCACCGCGCGCAGCGGCAGCACCCCGGAGAAGAAGCCGTCGCCGTCGTCGTTCAGCTCGACTCCGGCCGCCAGCCCCTCGGCGACGACGGTGACGGCGTGGGCGTACGGCCGCAGCGTCCGGAAGACGACACCGTCCCGCACGGGATGCGCCCCCAGCAGCCCGTGCGGATCGTGGTGCGAACCGGAGAGCAGCCGCTCCCGGTCACCGCCGCCCAGCGGTCGCGCGGCCCGCGTCCGACGGCCGCCCTTCGGCTGCTCGCGCTGCCGTGGCGGCGTGGGAGCTACCGCCGGAGCCGCCGCCGGAGCCGCCGCGGGGGCGGCTGATTTCGCGGCGGCGGGCGGGGCTGCCTGGGCCGGCGGTGCCTTGCGGCGCGCGGGCTTCTTCCCCTTCTTGGCGGTGGCCTTGGCGGTGGCCTTGCCCGCGCCCGCGCGCGCGGTCTCGGCGGCGGGCGCCGGGACCGGGAGCGAGGCGGTGGGAAGCTCGGGCTGGGACGAGCTGTCGGACGAACGGTCGGACGGCGTGCGGGCGGTCACGGGGGCTGCCTCCTCGGCTGGGCTTCGCTGCTGGATGGTCGAACAGGTGGGGGCGGGGGCCGGACAAGGGCGGTACGGGGAGCAGGGGCCGCCGGGCTCCGGCCGGACGTGTCAGGCGCCCGCGGCCAGTCGGCGGATCGCCGCCATCGGGACCGGGAGCCAGTCGGGGCGGTGCCTCGCCTCGTACAGGACCTCGTAGATCGCCTTGTCCGTCTCGTACGCGCGCAGCAACTCGGGTTCCGCGCGCGGGTCGGTGCCGGCCGTCGCGTACCCCTCGCAGTACGCCTCCCGGCAGCGCGCCGCCCAGTCGGGGCGCCATGGCTCGTGGGAGCGGGCCGCGTAGTCGAAGGAGCGGAGCATCCCCGCCACATCGCGGACCGGCGGCTGCGGGCGGCGGCGTTCGGCGAGCGGTCTGGCGGGCTCACCCTCGAAGTCGATGACGGACCAGCGGCCGTCCGGTGTCCGTAGCGCCTGGCCCAGGTGCAGATCGCCGTGGACACGCTGCGCGGGCCGGCCGCGCCCGGCCTCGTCGAGCCCGGCGAGCGCGTCGAAGGCGGTCCGCAGCCCGGCGGCGTACGGCATGAGCGCGGGCACCGCGCGCGCCGCCGCCTCCAGGCGTACGGCCATCCCGTCGGCCAGCTGCGCGGTCTGTCTGCGGCCCAGGGTCACGGTCGGCAGCGCGGCGGCGAGCGCGGTGTGCACCTCGGCGGTGGCCCGCCCCAGCGCGTGGGCCTCCGTGATGAACTCTCTGCCGTGGGCGAGCGAGGAGAGCGCCAGCTGCCAGCCGTCCTGCGAGCCGCGCAGATAGGGCTGGAGGACGCCGAGTGTGAGGGAGTCCCCGCTGCCCGAAGGGTCGGCGGCCTCGAACCAGCCGACCGGCGCGGGCACCCGCTCGCACCCCTCGGCGGCCAGCGCGAGCGGCAGCTCCAGATCGGGGTGCGGGCCCGGGAAGACCCGGCGCAGGATCTTCAGGATGTAGGCGTCCCCGTATACCAGGGAGGAGTTGGACTGCTCGGTGTCGAGCAGCCGGCCGCTCAGTCCGGCGGGTACGGCGCTCGCGCGGTCGAAGCGCAGCGGGCCCAGCGCGCCGGGGGAGCGCAGCCGCTCAAGCAGCAGTTCGGCCAGCTGGGGGTCGTGCAGGGCCTCGTAGACGGTACGGCCGGCCAAGGGCCCCTGTGTGATGTGGCCGATCAGCGCGGACGCGAGGCGCGGCGGCAGCGCCTTCCGTACACCCAGCAGCAGCTGATAGCAGTCACCGGCCGGCGAGGTGACTCCGGAGGGCGTGGAGGAGGGAGACGACGGAATCGACCGCGACGGACCGGAGGTTCCGCGCTGCTCGACCCGTACGAGCAGATGCAGCAGACCCGGACCGGCCGCGTCCACCGGCAGCAGTTCGGTGACCGTCACCGGCACGAAGCCGGTGACGGGACGGCCCTTGCCCGCGAACCAGCGCTGGCGGGGCAGCCAGTCGTGGAGCAGCGGAGCGAGCGAGCCGACCAGCGTTCTCGCGTCGGCGGGCGACAGGGCCGGCGACACGGGCGGTGTGACGGACGGGGCGACGGGCGAAGCAGTTGCGGGGCGCGGCGTGATCCGGGTGGATGCAGCCTTCGACATGGCATCGCGTCCTTTCCCCGGGCACACCACAGGATGCGCAGAGTGTCCCGGATTGCGGCAATGGCTGTCCGGCTGTGCGGGACGTGTCGGGTGAGGATGATCCGTACGGATCGATTCCGTACGAACTCAATACGAATTTGATCGAATCGATCGAACTGGATGTGGAGGAGCGTGCCCCGTGCGGGGCGGTGGAAACCGCCCGGCACGGGACCGGGGTCAACACCGTGTAAAGGAGTGACCGGCGTTGTCAAGAGGCCCGCGTGGCCTCTAAGCCGCGGGGTCCTTGCGCAGCCGGAACCAGTAGAAGCCGTGGCCGGCCAGGGTGAGCAGATAGGGCCACTCACCGATCGCGGGGAACCGTACGCCGCCGATCAGCTCGACCGGACAGCGCCCGCTGAACTCCTTCAGATCCAGCTCCGTGGGCTGCGCGAAGCGGGAGAAGTTGTGCACACACAGCACCAGATCGTCGCCCTCGCCCTGCTCGGAGGGCGCCTCACGGAGAAAGGCGAGCACGGCCGGGTTCGACGACGGCAGCTCCCTGTACGAGCCGAGGCCGAAGGCCGGGTTCTGCTTCCGGATCTCGATCATCCGCCGGGTCCAGTGCAGCAGCGAGGACGGCGACGCCATCGCCGCCTCCACATTGGTGACCTGGTAGCCGTAGACCGGGTCCATGATCGTCGGCAGATAGAGCCGGCCGGGGTCGCTGGACGAGAAGCCCGCGTTCCGGTCGGGCGTCCACTGCATCGGGGTCCGTACGGCGTCCCGGTCGCCCAGCCAGATGTTGTCGCCCATCCCGATCTCGTCCCCGTAGTAGAGGATCGGGGATCCCGGCAGCGACAGCAGCAGGGCGGTGAACAGCTCGATCTGGTTGCGGTCGTTGTCCAGCAGCGGGGCGAGCCTGCGCCGGATGCCGATGTTGGCGCGCATCCGCGGATCCTTGGCGTACTCCGCGTACATGTAGTCGCGCTCTTCGTCCGTGACCATTTCGAGGGTCAGCTCGTCGTGGTTGCGCAGGAAGATGCCCCACTGGCAGCCGGTCGGGATCGCCGGGGTCTTCGCCAGGATTTCCGAGACCGGGTAGCGGGACTCGCGCCGTACGGCCATGAAGATCCGTGGCATCACCGGGAAGTGGAACGCCATATGGCATTCGTCGCCGCCCGCCCCGTAGTCGCCGAAGTAGTCGACGACGTCCTCGGGCCACTGGTTCGCCTCGGCGAGGATCACCGTGTCCGGGTAGTTGGCGTCGATCTCCTTCCGTACCCGCTTGAGGAAATCGTGGGTGGCCGGGAGGTTCTCGCAGTTGGTGTTCTCCTGCTGGTACAGATACGGCACGGCGTCCAGCCGGAAGCCGTCGATGCCCAGGTCCAGCCAGAAGCGCAGCGCCGAGATGATCTCTTCCTGCACCGCCGGGTTCTCGTAGTTGAGATCCGGCTGGTGGGAGAAGAAGCGGTGCCAGTAGTACTGCTTGCGCACCGGGTCGAAGGTCCAGTTGGACGTCTCCGTGTCGACGAAGATGATCCGGGCGTCCTGGTACTGCTTGTCGTCGTCGGCCCAGACGTAGTAGTCGCCGTACGGCCCGTCGGGGTCCTTGCGGGACTCCTGGAACCAGTCGTGCTGATCACTCGTGTGGTTCATGACGACGTCGATGATCACGCGCATACCGCGCTGGTGCGCGGCGTCGACGAACTCCACGAAGTCGGCGAGATCCCCGAACTCGGGGAGCACCGCTGTGTAGTCCGAGACGTCGTAGCCGCCGTCGCGCAGCGGTGACTTGAAGAACGGCGGCAGCCAGAGGCAGTCCACTCCGAGCCACTGGAGATAGTCCAGCTTGGCCGTGATGCCCTTGAGGTCGCCGATGCCGTCGCCATTGCTGTCCTGGAACGAGCGCACCAGGACCTCGTAGAAGACAGCACGCTTGAACCAGTCGGGATCGCGGTCCTTGGCCGGGGTGTCCTCGAACGTGTCGTGGACGGGCTCATTGACGATCATGATGTGGGTGACCCTCCGATCGGCGGGGACGGTCGCAGAACCACGACGTGCGCGGGCGTGACGCCCGGCTCTAGGCGCACGTAGGTGGCTCTGCCCCAGTGATAGGTCTCGCCGGTGAGCTCGTCGCGCACCGGGACGGTCTCGTGCCTGTCGAGGCCGAGCCGCTCCATGTCCAACGAGACCGTCGCCTCCTGGGTGTGGTGAGGGTCGAGGTTGACGACCATCAGAACGATGTTCGTGCCCGACCGTTTGCTGTACGCGATGACCGCGTCGTTGTCGGCGTGGTGGAAGTGGATGTCGCGCAGCTGTCGCAGCGCGGGGTGCCGCCGTCTGATCCGGTTGAGCGCGGTGATCAGCGGGGCGATGGTGCGGCCCTCGCGCTCGGCCGCTTCCCAGTCCCGGGGCCGTAGCTGGTATTTCTCCGAATCGAGGTACTCCTCGCTGCCGGACTTCGCGGGGGTGTTCTCGCAGAGTTCGTATCCCGCGTAGACACCCCAGGTGGGCGCCATCGTGGCGGCCAGCACGGCCCGTACCTCGAAGGCCGGCCGTCCGCCCTCCTGAAGATAGGCGTGCAGGATGTCGGGCGTGTTGACGAAGAGATTCGGCCGCATGTACGCGGCGGACTCACCCGACAGCTCCGTCAGATAGTCGGTGAGCTCCTGCTTCGTGTTCCGCCAGGTGAAGTACGTGTACGACTGCTGGAAGCCGATCGCGCCGAGCGTGCGCATCATCGCGGGCCGGGTGAACGCCTCGGCCAGGAAGATGACATCGGGGTCGGTGCGGTTGATGTTCGCGATGACCTTCTCCCAGAAGAGCACCGGCTTCGTGTGCGGATTGTCGACACGGAAGATCCGTACGCCGTGGGCCATCCAGTAGCGCAGGATCCGGCACGTCTCCCTGACCAGTCCGCGCAGATCGCTGTCGAAGGCGATCGGATAGATGTCCTGGTACTTCTTCGGCGGGTTCTCCGCGTACGCGATCGAGCCGTCCGCGCGGTGGTGGAACCACTCGGGGTGCTTCGTGACCCAGGGGTGGTCGGGGGAGCACTGGAGCGCGAAGTCGAGCGCGACCTCAAGCCGCAGGGTGCGGGCCGTCTCCACGAAGTGGTCGAAGTCCTCGATCGTGCCCAGATCGGGGTGGATCGCGTCATGGCCGCCGTCGGCCGAGCCGATCGCCCAGGGCACACCGACATCCCCGGCGGCGGGGGTGAGGGTGTTGTTGGGGCCCTTGCGGTGTGTGGTGCCGATGGGATGGACCGGCGGGAGATACACGACGTCGAAGCCCATCGCGGCGACGGCGGGCAGCCGTTCGGCGGCCGTCCTGAACGTGCCGCTCACCGGCGGCTCGTCCTTCTTGACGACGGCGCCCTCCGAGCGCGGGAACAGCTCGTACCAGGAGCCGAAGAGTGCCCGTCCGCGCTCCACCAGCAGCGGAGCGGGGCGCGAGGAACTGACCAGATCGCGCAGCGGATGGCGGGAGAGCGCGGCGTCGACCTCGGGGGCGAGCGCGGCGTCGAGCCGTGTCCGCGCGGGCAGTGTCTCGTCGCGCAGGGTGTCCGCGGCGGCGAGGACGGCCTCCCGGCCGTCGCGTTTCGGTACGCCCTCGGCGGCCCGCTCGTACAGCGCGGCGCCCTCCGCGAGGACGAGGGCGATGTCCTGTTCGTCGGCGGCCGCCGGGATCTTGATGCGCGCGGCGTGGCGCCAGGTGGCGACCGGGTCGCTCCACGCCTCGACGGTGTAGGTCCAGCGGCCTTCCTCGGTGGGTGTGACCTCCGCGCCCCAGCGGTCGGTGCCGGGGGCGAGTTCACGCATCGGGGTCCAGGGGCCGGGGCGGCCACTGGGGTCCATGAGGACGACGTTGGCCGCGACGGCGTCATGACCCTCGCGGAAGACGGTCGCGGTGACCAGAAAGGACTCACCGCTCACCGCCTTCGCGGGGCGTCTGCCGCAGTCGACGAGCGGGCGTACGTCCAGGACGGGAATGCGACCAATCAGCGGTTTCACTGGATCACCTGAGGGCTGTGCGGGCGTGACAGGCAGGGCGGGTGGAGCTGACCGATCGGGATGACCGGGTCGGACGGGTGGACCGGGTGATGCGGGTGCGTCGGGTGATGCGGATGCATCGGGTGATGCGGATGCATCGGGTCGGACGGGCGGACCGGGTGGGACCGGTGCGTCGGCCGGTGCGGGTTCGGAGGATCTGCTGCCCTCGAAAGATCTGCTGTCTTTGCGAGGTTTTGATGTTCTTTGTAGCTGCTCGGTAGACGACTGGGAGGCTGCGGGCATGGCCGCTCCTGTCCGCGTTCACTCGAATAGCGCTGGAATCGTCCTCAATTGTGTAGGGACGCGCTCGTGTGCGGTGCGATGAACATGCGTACGTCCCGGGTGTACCGGGGGAGCCTTCCCACTCTTTTCGGGTGGGCAATCCGGCGGATTGTTAACTACTGCGGCGTACAGGAACCGCAGGGGCGCACGGTCACTAACGGCAAGGTTCAGGCCACGAATTGGGGGGCAGGGCGCGGACACCCCCGGGTGAGTGCGCGCGTGCGCCGTGGTTGCGGAGGGTGAGGTGGGGCTACCGTCAAAGGGACGGCGGGCCGCACAACGTGGTGCGTCCCCTGTGGCTCGTATGTCCCCTGCGAAGGTGGAACACGTGAAGGCAATCCGTCGGTTCACCGTCCGCCCCGTCCTGCCCGAACCACTCCAACCGCTCAGCGACCTCGCCCGCAATCTGCGCTGGTCCTGGCATACCGAGACCCGTGAACTCTTCGAATCCATCGACCCCGCCGGCTGGCGGGCCACCGACCGCGACCCCGTACGGCTGCTCGGGGCGGTGTCCGCCGCGCGCCTCGCCGAGCTGGCCGGGGACCGCCCCTTCCTCGACCGGCTGACCGCCGCCGCGGCCGGTCTCGACACCTATCTGCGTGGCGATCGCTGGTACCAGGAACGCGACGGCCAGGGCGCCGAGCTGCCCGCCGCCATTGGCTATTTCTCGCCGGAGTTCGGGGTCACCGCGGCCCTGCCGCAGTACTCCGGCGGCCTCGGCATCCTCGCCGGCGACCATCTCAAGGCCGCCAGCGATCTCGGCGTACCGCTGATCGGCGTCGGGCTGCTCTACCGGCACGGCTACTTCCGCCAGTCGCTCTCCCGGGACGGCTGGCAGCAGGAGCAGTATCCGCTCCTCGACCCCAACGAACTCCCGGTGACACTGCTGCGCGAGCCGGACGGCACCCCCGCCCGGATCGTCCTCACCCTGCCGGGAAACCGCTCGCTGCGCGCCTGCGTCTGGCAGGCGCGGGTCGGGCGGGTCCCGCTGCTGATGCTCGACTCGGACGTCGAGGAGAACGGGCCGGGCGAACGCGAGGTCACCGACCGGCTGTACGGCGGCGGCAGCGAACACCGCCTCCTCCAGGAGATGCTGCTCGGTATCGGCGGGGTCCGGGCGGTCCGTACGTACTGCCGGCTCACCGGCCACCCCGAGCCCGAGGTGTTCCACACCAACGAGGGCCATGCCGGATTCCTCGGCCTGGAGCGCATCCGCGAGCTGGTGGTGAGCGGTCTCGGATTCGAGGCGTCCCTGGAAGCCGTCCGGGCCGGTACGGTCTTCACCACCCACACCCCGGTGCCCGCCGGGATCGACCGCTTCGACCGCGAGCTGGTGGCCCGCCACTTCGGGGACGACGGCGAACTGCCCGGGGTGCCCGTCGAGCGCGTCCTCGGACTCGGCATGGAGACCTACCCGGGCGGCGAGCCGAACCTCTTCAACATGGCCGCGATGGGCCTGCGGCTCGCCCAGCGCGCCAATGGCGTCTCCACCCTGCACGGCGCCGTCAGCCGCCGGATGTTCGCCGGGCTCTGGCCCGGCTTCGACCCGTCGGAGGTGCCCATCACCTCCGTGACCAACGGGGTGCACGCACCGACCTGGGTGGCTCCCGAGATGGCCCGTCTCGGCGACGCCGAGGGTGTGCCCGACGCCGATGTGTGGGCCGTACGGCGCGCCCTGCGCGAGCAGTTGGTGACCGAGGTGCGCACACGCCTGCACGCCTCCTGGCGCCAGCGCGGCGCCGAGGCCGCCGAGCTGGGCTGGATCGACGGCGTCCTCGACCCGGACATCCTCACCATCGGCTTCGCCCGCCGGGTCCCCTCGTACAAGCGCCTCACACTCATGCTGCGCGACCCCGAGCGGCTGACCGAACTGCTGCTGCACCCCGAACGGCCGATCCAGATCGTCGTCGCGGGCAAGGCCCACCCGGCGGACGACGGCGGCAAGCGGCTGGTGCGGGAGCTGGTGCGGTTCGCCGACGATCCCCGGGTGCGGCACCGCATCGTCTTCCTGCCCGACTACGGGATGGGCATGGCCCAGAAGCTCTACCCCGGCTGTGACGTCTGGCTGAACAACCCGCTGCGGCCCCTGGAGGCGTGCGGCACCAGCGGAATGAAGGCCGCGCTCAACGGCTGTCTCAACCTGTCCGTCCTGGACGGCTGGTGGGACGAGTGGTTCGAACCGGACTTCGGCTGGGCCATCCCCACCGCCGACGGCTCGTCCGCCGACGAGAACCGCCGGGACGAACTGGAGGCGAACGCCCTCTACGAACTGATCGAGGACCGCGTCGCGCCCCGCTTCTACGACCGGGGCGGGAACGGACTGCCGGACCGCTGGATCGAGATGGTCCGGCGCACGCTGGTGTCGCTCGGGCCGAAGGTACTCGCGGGACGGATGGTGCGCGAGTACGTGGAGCGGCTGTACGCCCCGGCCGCCGCCGCCCATCGCGCGCTGGACGCCGACACCGCCTCGGAACTGGCGTCCTGGAAGTACCGCACACGCACGCTCTGGCCGTATGTGTCGGTCGACCATGTCGAGACGGTCGCGGCGACAGGCGTCGGCGGCGGGGCGGGCGGCGGCGGGGCGACCGGTGGCGCCGAGCTGGGCTCCACGCTCTCGCTGCGGGTGAGCGTCGGACTGGGCGAACTGCGGCCGGAGGATGTGGAGGTGCAGGCGGTCGCGGGGCGGGTGGGCTCCGACGACACGATCGTGGACGCCCAGACCTTCCCGCTCAAGCCGGCCGGCGGGCCCGATCTGGAGGGCCGGTGGGTGTACGAGGGCCCGCTCGCCCTCGACCGTACGGGCCCGTACGGCTACACGGTCCGGGTGCTGCCGGCCCATCCGCTGCTCGCCACCAGCGCGGATCTGGGGCTGGTCGCGCTGCCGACGGAGGCGACGGGGGAGGGCGCGGGCGTGCTGCTGCGGTGAGGCGTATGTACGCGTACCAGTGGCCGGAGCCGGACATCTTCGGGAACGCTGTGGGTTGATCCGGTTCTTCGCGTGACGTCGGTCCTCAAGACGTGGATGTGGTCTTGAGGACCGACGTTGTCGCATGGGGAGGGTGTCGATGTCGGTGCGGCCCTGGTGGCCTTCAGGACTTCAGCCCTGCGCCGAGCACTCGCACACCGGCTCGCAGCCGCATGAAGCACCGCTCCCGCGGTCCAATGGTCCAGACCTTGACGTGTCCATGGGATGGTTCTACGTTCCTCACTCAACAAACGGTTCACAACTCAACCCCATGTTCATGTGGGTGAATCGAGTTGAGGACGTCCAGCGACCGGAAGGCACCCCACATGCGCCCCGGATCCATCCCCCGAGTCCTCGGACTCTCCACAGCTCTCGCCGGCGTACTCGCCGCCGCCTTCATGACACCCGCCTCCGCCGAGAAGGCGCCGGACGCCGCACCGGCCAAGCCCGCCACCGCCGCGGTCGCCGCCGCGCCCGCCGGCTTCACCCACCCCGGGGTGAACCTCAACACCGCCCAACTCGACTTCATCCGCGGCAAGGTGCAGGCCGGCGCCCAGCCCTGGAAGAGCGCCTACGACCAGATGATGGCCAGCAAGTACGCCAGCCTCTCGCGTACGGCCAAGCCGCGCGCGATCGTCGAGTGCGGCTCGTACTCCAACCCCAACAACGGCTGTACCGACGAGCGCGAGGACGCGATCGCCGCGTACACCGACGCCCTCGCCTGGTACATCACCCGCGACGACCGCTACGCGCAGAAGGCGATCCAGCTCATGGACGCCTGGTCCAACTCCATCCAGGACCACACCAACAGCAACGCCCCGCTCCAGACCGGATGGGCCGGATCCTCCTGGCCCAAGGCCGCCGAGATCATCAAGCATGTGTACGGGAACTGGCCGAACGCCGGCCGGTTCAGCACGATGCTGCGCAATGTCTATCTGCCCGAGATCATCAACGGCTCCAACTCCAATGGCAACTGGGAGCTGACGATGATGGAGGCGGCGGTCAGCATCTCCGTCTTCCTCGACGACGGGGCGAGCTACGACAAGGCGATCAGTAAGTACCTCGTCCGCGTGCCCGCCTACATCTATCTCGCCTCCGACGGCGCGCTGCCCAAGACCGTCCCGAGCCAGAACCTCAACACCCGCGACAAGATCGTCAGTTATTGGCAGGGCCAGGGGACCTTCATGACCGGGCTGACCCAGGAGACCTGCCGCGACTTCGTGCACACCGGCTACGGCATCTCGTCCGTCGGCCATGTCTACGAGACCGCGCGCCTCCAGGGCCAGGACCTGTTCCCGCAGGTCGGCGAGCGGCTGCGGCAGGCGCTGGGCTTCCAGGCCAAGTACGAGCTCCAGGCCGAGCCCGTACCGTCCTCGCTCTGCGGCGGCAGCGTGACGCGCGGCCTCGGACCGATCACCGAGGTCGGTTACAACGCGCTCAACACGCGGCTGGGCTACGCGATGACCAACACGCAGCGGCTCACGGAGCAGCAGCGGCCGTCGGGGACGAACAATCTGTTCGTGGCCTGGGAGACGCTGACGAACGCGAGCAACCCCAACTAGGTTTGGGCTCTTTCGTCCCGGACAGGGCTAGGGGCTGTCCGGCGGGCGGTTCTCCTCGTTGTCGACATCGGCGACGACCGCCTTGTCCGTCAGCCGGCCGTCCTCGAAGCACAGCCGGTACAGCAGAGTCGCGTCGTACTTCTTGACGCGGTAGTACTCGCAGGTGTCGGCCCCGGCGGGCTCGGGGCCGACACCTGCGGGCAGGCCGCCCACCGAGTAGCCGGGCAGCAGCGTCCGCGTCTGGGCGCGGGTGTCGCCGATCCTCAGCCGGTCGAACCGCTCGCGGTCCAGGACGGAGCGCGACGCGGTGTAGAAGTCGAACATCAGCACACCGAGGACGGCGACCGCCGCCACCGCGCTGCGCCACGACGGGCGACAGGAACGCGGCTCCGTCGGCGACCGCCTGTACGCCCGCGATCAGCTCGCGCGGGTCGCCGGACTTGAGCAGGAAACCGCTGACCCCGGACCCGAGCGCCTGTGTGATGGAGGCGTCCTCGGAGAAGGTCGTGAGCATGACGAGCGCGGTCTCGGGCGCCGTACGCCGCAGCTCCTCCGCCGCCCGCAGTCCGTCGAGCCGCGGCATGCGGATGTCGAGCGCCGCCACATCGGGCCGGTGCTTGAGCGTGAGCTCGACCGCCTCGCGCCCGTCGGCGGCCTCGGCGACGACGTCGATCCCGGGGTCCGCGGCGAGGATGGCCCGTACACCGGCCCGGATCATGGCCTCGTCGTCGGCGAGGAGGACGCGTATCGGCGGGCGCGCGCCGCGGGGATCGGTCATGGGGCCCAGATTGGGCGGACGGGCCATGGACCAGGCGGGCAGTGCCGGGATGCGCCGGGATGCGGGCGGCAGGGGGCCACGGATAATGGACGGGTAGGCGTAGGACGGGTAGGCGTGGGCGGGGCGCGGCCGGGAGCGGCCGGGCGGGACCGCAGGTGCCCTTCCGGTGCCCCTCGCACCCCGGCGCCACCGCACTCTCGGATGGGAAGTGCACGCCATGGCCAAGGCCGGCGGAGTCTCCGATGACAGACGGCCGTTGTCGCCGCGGGAGCGGGCGGACCGGGGCAGGGCGGCCCGCAAGAGGGCGCCGAGGTCAAGCCACGCGGAGTACACCCCGGCCAAGGGGCGGCCGGACCCGGTGGACGTGATCGAGGAACAGTCGGCCACGCGCGTACCGGACCTCGTCCCGCTCCGCTACGGACGTATGACGGAGTCGCCGTTCCGCTTCTACCGGGGCGCTGCCGCGATCATGGCCGGCGATCTGGCCTCCACCCCCACCTCCGGCATCAGGGCGCAGCTGTGCGGGGACGCGCATCTGCTGAACTTCCGGCTGCTCGGCTCTCCCGAGCGGCGCCTGGTGTTCGACATCAACGACTTCGACGAGACCCTGCCGGGCCCCTGGGAATGGGACGTCAAACGGCTGGCCGCGAGCCTGGTGATCGCGGGACGCGAGAACGGCTACTCGGCGAAGCAGCGGGCGGGGATCGTCCGGGCCGCCGTACGGTCGTACCGCGAGCGGATGCGGCTCTACGCCGGCATGGGCAACCTTGAGGTGTGGTACGACAGCGCCGACACGGCACAGCTCCAGAAGGTGGTGGCCCCACGGCTGAGCGCTCGGGGCCGGGGGCGGGTGTCGCAGGTCATGGCGAAGGCGCGTACCAAGGACAGCCTTCAGGCATTCGAGAAGCTGACCCGACTCCGCGCCGGCGAACGCCGGTTCGCGGCCGACCCGCCGCTGGTCGTGCCGATCGACGAGATGCCGGCGGGCGCGGAGCGGGACCGGATCTCCCGTGAACTCCACGCACTCGTCGAACGGTACGCACGGAGCCTGTCCACGGAACGGGCGCATCTGCTCCGGCAGTACCGGGTGGCCGACATCGCACGCAAGGTCGTCGGAGTGGGCAGTGTCGGAACCCGCTGCTGGATTCTGCTGCTGCTGGGCAAGGACGACGAGGACCCCCTGATCCTCCAGGCCAAGGAGGCCGACCGCTCGGTGCTCGCCGCGCATGTCGGCGAGAGCGAGTACGACAACCAGGGACAGCGCGTGGTCGCGGGACAGCGGCTCATGCAGGCCGTCGGCGATGTCTTCCTGGGCTGGGACCGGGTGAAGGGGATCGACGGCCGCCAACGGGACTTCTACGTGCGCCAGTTGCGCGACTGGAAGGGCATCATGGTGCCGCAGATCATGGTGCCGAGGGGGATGCGGGTATTCGGCGGACTCTGCGGAGAAACCCTGGCCCGCGCCCACGCCCGGTCGGGCGACCGAATCGCCATCGCCGCGTATCTGGGCGCGGGGGAGGTGTTCGATGTCGCGCTGGCGGAGTTCGCGGAGAGCTACGCCAACCAGAACGAACGCGATCACCAGGCGCTGGTGGAGGCGGTGAGGAAGGGGAGGGTGAGGGCGGAGGCGGCGTGAGGGGGTGGGGGGTGTGGGTGCGGGTTCGTGCCGAGGGGTAGTCGGGGCGGCCCCCACCCGCCATGACAGGTTCCGGCTCACCCCGACTACCCCTCGCCCCTCGCCCGCCGGACGCGTCAGGTCTTCGGCTGCGTGAAGCGGATGTTGTTGCCGAAGGGGTCGCGGAGGCCGCAGTCGATGCCGTACGGGCGGTCGGTGGGTTCATCGGTGAACTCGACGCCCTGAGCCAGCAGCGTCTCGTACGTCGCGCGGCAGTCGTCCGTGCTGAAGATGAGCGAGCCGCCCGCCGCGCCCTTGGTCACCAATTCGCGGACCTGCTGCGCCGTCTCCTCGGACATCGCAGGCGGGCCCGGCTTCTCCAGCAGGATCTGGCGCTCCGGGTGGCCGGGGACGTTCACGGTCAGCCAGCGCATGAAGCCCAGATCGACGTCGGCGTTGACCTCCAGGCCGAGTTTGCCGACGTAGAAGTCGAGGGCCTTGTCCTGGTCGAGTACGTAAATATGTGAGTGCGTGATCGCGTTGAACATGGGCATCACGCTACCGAGCGAGCCCGACGAAAACTTATCCAAAACTGCTCAGCCGGGGAACGCGTAGCTCGGACGGTCAGGTGTGCGGTCGCGTCCACGCCCTCGTGAAGCACGTCGGTACGTTCGTGGCCGCCGCTTCCTTGCGGTACGCCCTCGGTGACCGGCCGACGATGTCGTGGAACGTGCGGCTGAAGGTTCCCGGGCTGCCGAAGCCGACCTGGAAGCAGATGTCCGTCACACTGCGGTCGGTCTCCCGCAGCAGGGACATCGCGCGCTCGACCCGGCGGCGCTGCAAATAGCGGTGTGGCGTCTCGCCGAACGTGGCCCGGAAGGTGCGCGTGAAGTGTGCCTCCGAGACATGGGCGATCCGGGCCAGGGCCGGGACGTCCAGCGGCTGCGCGTACGCGCGGTCCATCGCGTCCCGTGCCCGAAGCATGCGGCGGTTGGTCTCTTCGGCTGCGCGGCTCACCGTGCCATCACACCACGGTCCTCCACCGGCCCCACCGTCCGGTCACTCCCTCACTCCCTCACTCCCTCACCCCCCCCGCACTCACTCGCGCTCGCCCGTCCCCGCCAGCGTCCCCACATCCGTGTTCGCCCCGCACAGCACCACACAGATCCGTTCGCCCTTCTCGGGGCGGTAGCCATACCCCTCGCCCTCCACGGTCAGCGCGGCGAGGGCCGTCGCCGCGGCGTGTTCGACCGCGAGGCGGTGGTCCGTCCACAGCGCGCGGCGGGCGCGGATGATCTCCGGGTCCGGGACCAGGACGGAGCGCACATCGTCGTGGTGCGCGGCGCGCAGGGCGAGTGTCGAGGCGCGGGAGGCGCCGAGGGAGTCGGAGGCCACGGAGTCGACCGGGACGTCGACCACCCGGCCGGCTTCGAGCGCGGCGTTCAGGGCGCGGCAGTTCTCCGGCTCGACCGCCACCGTCCGGATGCCGTGGTGCCGCGCGGCGGTGGCCACCCCGGCGAAGAGCCCGCCGCCGCCCACCGCGACCACCACCGTGTCCAGATCCGGGATCCGCTGGTGGATCTCCTCCAGCAGGGTGCCCGCGCCCGCGGCGATCAGCGGGTTGTCGTACGCGTGCGAGGCGAGCGCGCCGGTCGTCGCGGCGAAGTCCTGGCACGCGGCCAGCGCCTCGGCGTACGTCGCGCCGGTCAGCCGTACGTCGGCGTCGTACGAGCGGAGCCGCGCGACCTTCACCGGCGGCGCGGTCTCAGGGAGGAACACCGTGGCGGTCACGTCCTGCTGCCGGGCCGCCCACGCGCAGGCGAGTCCGGCGTTGCCGCCCGACGCGATGGTCACGCCCGCGTCGGGGAGGGTGCCCTCCTCGCGATGGGTGCGCAGGAAGTTCTGGGCGCCGCGGGCCTTGAAGCTGCCGGTGTACTGAAGGTGCTCCAGGGCCAGCCAGAGCGGGGCGGCGCCTGGGTCGGCGGGCGCCACCGCCACGGGGCGTACATGTCCCGCGATGCGGTCGGTGGCCTGCTTGATGTCGTCGTAGCTGAGTTCTCGCACCGGCTGCTCGTCATTTCGATACGGTGTACCGTACGCTGGCTCGCATGCCTCGGCAATCCGCTTCCCTCGACTCAGCCACCCCCGGCCGCATCGCCGCGACAGCTCTGGCGCTGGTCGACGAGGAGGGGCCGGGAGCCCTCAGCTTCCGTACGCTGGCGGCCCGCCTCGGGGTGGCCCACGCCACCGTTCAGCGCCGCTGCACCGATCTCGCCGGGCTGCTCGACCTCTGCGCCGACCACCTCGCGGCCGATCTGCCGGACATCCCGCCCGGCACCGACTGGGCCCGTGCCACCGAGGTCCGCTTCCGCCGGCTCTACGAGTCGCTGACCGCCCATCCGGGGCTGCTCGCCCTGCGCGGCGGCCGGCCGTGGCTCGGGCCGCAGCTGCTGGGGCGGCTGGTGGAGCCGCAGCTCGCCGACAGCATCCGGGCGGGTATGACGCCCGGGGAGGCGATCACCGCGTACCGCCGGATGTATCTGCTCACGCTCGGCAGCGCGACCTTCGTCGATCACCGCGACCCCAAGTCGTCGCTGGCGGTGACCCGGAGCGCGCTGGCGGCGCTGGACCCGGAGGAGTTCCCCGTACTGACCGGGCATCTGGCCGCCATCCTGCCCGCCGTCGTGGACCACGAGGTCTTCTACGGCGCGCTGCGCCAGCTCGTCCGCGCCGCCGACCCGGCCGGGTGACCAACTCCCGCCCGCCGTCACCGCGCCACCTTCCCCACGGCGGCCCGGAACCGGTTCCGTAGGATCGGCCCGTGACAACGGGTACGGGTACGGACACGGATACGAATACGGGCACCGGCTGGGCGCCACCCACGGAGACCGAGCGGCTGCTGTACGAGGCGACAGCGCGCGACGACGGGGACGCGGTACTCGACGCGCTCTCCCGCTCCCGGCTCTATGTGCTCGTCGCCCGGCTGCACGCCGACACCCCCGGCTACACCGCCCCGCTCCCGTCAGGGCCCGACCCCGCAACAGGCCGGACGCACGTCCCCGTCCTGACCCCCGGCATGCTGCCGCCCTGGCATCCGGACTGGGTGTTCCGGCGCACCACGCTCGCCGAACTCGCCAAGTCCTGGCCGGACAACAAGTGGTGGCTCGCGGTCAACCCGGGCACGCCGTACGCCGCCACCGTCAAGGCCCGGCCCGCGCACCGCAGGGCGTGGCTACGGGCCGACACGAAGTCCGGCGGCCCGCGGCACAACCGGCTGATCACGCACAGCGGCGGTCCGCTGCACGGGCCGGTCGCGCACGGTCTGGCCCTCGGTGCCCACCTCGCCGTCAACAACGGCATCGTCTGGAACCAGCTCGGCGCCGCCTACCTCGACTACGAGACGGACATCGCCCGGCTGCACCACCCCTGGCACGTCGGCAACCGCGCCGCGTACCGGCAGACGCTCGACTCACTGATGGCCACCCGGCTCATCGGCCGCACGCACGAGTTCGTACTCCGCACCCGGCTCGGTCTCGTCGGACGGCTGAAGCGGGCGCCCTCGCAGCGGGAGTGGTCCGACGGCGTCACCGCCGCACTGAACCGGCGCGGCGCGTCCGAGGACGAGTCGGCGGAGGCCGGTGAGTCGCTGCTGCGCGTCGTCCGGTACGAGAACCGTTTCCGCGCCGATGGCATCCTCGCGCCCGACGGGCGGATCGACACGCTGGCCGCCTTCGACCACGGGCGCGCGGTCAATGTCGTACGGCTGGCGCTGGGCGCGCGCTACTGCGATCCGTACGAGGCCGAGCAGGCCGTCCTGCGGATCGGTGAACTGGCGCGGCGGGCCTACGGCTCCTGGGAGGAATTCTCCCTCGGCTACGCGCTGACCCGGCTGATCTACTTCGACACGGACGACGACTCCGAGGTCAGGTACCAGGAGTCGCTCACCCATCACCGCGTCCTCACCCAGGACCCCACCAGCCCCTACCGGAACATCCCCTGGTCATGAACCCCATGAATCCCGTGAACCCCATGAACTCCGTGAACCCCAACAACCCCGCGTACGCCGCTCCTTGGATATCGCCGTCCGAGACCGAACGCCTGCTGTACGAGGCCGGGGCGCGCGGCGACGTCGAGGCGCAGCTACGGGTGCTGGCCGGCACGGGGCTGTACATCGGCGCGCCGAAGGCCGAGGTCGACGCGGAGCCCGACACCGTCCACTGGCGCCCGCACCGGGACGAGGCGGGACGGAGCTGCAAGCCGGTCCTCACGCGCGGGATGCTGCCGCCGTGGCACCCCGAGTGGGTGTTCCACCGTGTCTCCCTCCGGTGGATCGCCGAGTTCGACTGGCGGGACCCGCAACAGCTCCTCGCGGTCAACGCCGGTACCCCCGCACAGCTTCTGCTGCCGGCCATGCCCCACCACCGCGCGCTGTGGCTGCGGTACTACGCGGAGAACGACCGCTCGTCCCGCGGCCGGCTGATCGCGCTGCGGCACGGCCCGCTGCACGGCCCGCTCGCGTACGGTCTGGCCTGCGGCGCGCATCTGGCGGTCGGGAACGGGGTGCCGTGGAACGAGGTCGGCACCGCCTACCACGACTACACCGAGGAACTCGCGCTGCTCCGCGACTCCTGGGACATCACCGAACGCACGGGCTGGCAGCGGGAGTTGAACGACCTGCTGGACGCGCGCAACAGCCCGCCGGAGCCCGATTTCGCCCTCCGGGTGCGCGAGGAGCTGCGATCCGGTCTCGGTGGGCCGCCCTCGGCCGACCTGTGGCGTGAGACGGCCGCCGGGCACGCCCAGGACCTCGGGGCCGGCCACCACGCGGTCAAGGGCATCGAGGAGCTGGTGCGGCGCGTCACGCGGTACGAGGCCAGGTTCCGCGCCGACGGGCTGCTGCCCCCGGACGGCAGGGTGACCACCACGGTCGCGTATGACTACGGGCGTGCGGTGAATCTGGCCCGCTGGGGGCTGTCGGCCCGGTTCTGCGATCCGTACGAGGCCCAGCAGGCGATCGTCCACGCCGGGGCGCTGAGCAAGTCGGCCTACCGCTCGTGGGAGGACTTCTCCGCGGCGTACGCACTCGGCAGGGTGCTGCGCTTCGACGGCGAGGAGTACGGCTCGTTCTACGAGCAGAACGTCGTCGCCCACCGTCTGCTGTCGGAGAACGAGGGCAGCCCGTGGCGGAACATCCCCTGGCGCTGAGCGGCCGGCCCCGCCCCCGCCCCCCGGCCCCCCCCGGCCCCGGCCCCGGCGCGGCGCGGCGCGGACACGGAACCGCCCGGGGTGTCGTCACACCCCGGGCGGTCCGCCGATCGTACGGTCCTACGGCTCAGCTCGTCGGGAAGGTGAGCTTGAAGCTGTTGATACGGCCCGTGTCCTGCGCCGCGACATCCTGGACCTTCAGCTGCCAGGTGCCGTTGGCCACCTCGGACGAGGCGTTCACGGAGAAGGTCTCCACGACATTGTCCGCGGAGTCGCTGCCGCTGGAGTTCTTCAGCCGGTACGCGGTGCCGTCCGGGGCGACCAGGTCGATGACCAGGTCACCGCGCCAGGTGTGCGTGATGTCCACGCCGACCAGGAGGTTGGTCGGGGCGTTGCCCGTGACACCGGTGACGTTGACCGACGAGGTCACCGCGGCGCCGCTGTCCGGGATGGCGACCGCTCCGGTGTTCTCGAAGACCGTGCCGCCCCCGCCGCCGCCACCGGGGCGGGTGCCGACCGAGATACCGGCCCAGGCGTTCGCGACGGCCGTGTACTCGGGGCTGGTCGTGCCGTACAGCTCACCGGCGACCGCGAGCGTGCCGGTGCGGGCCGCCGCGTAGTTGGTCGTGGAGGTGAACTTCGTGGTGAGCGCCTTGAACCAGATCTGCTCGGCCTTCGCCCGGCCGATGCCGGTCACCGGCAGACCGTCGGAGGTCGGGGAGTCGTAGGAGACACCGTTGACGACCTTGGCGCCACTGCCCTCGGAGAGCAGGTAGAACCAGTGGTTCGCCGGGCCCGAGGAGTAGTGGACATCGACATTGCCGATGCCGGAGTACCAGTAGTCCTTGGACGCGCCGTCCTTGCTCGGCTTGTCCATGTAGCGCAGCGGGGTGCCGTTGCCGTTGATGTCGATCTTCTCGCCGACCAGGTAGTCACCCGGGTCCTGCGGGCTGTTGGCGTAGAACTCGACCGCCGCGGCGAAGATGTCGGAGGTGGCCTCGTTCAGACCGCCGGACTCGCCGCTGTAGATCAGACCGGCGGTGGCGGCGGTGACACCGTGGGACATCTCGTGCGCGGCCACGTCGATGGAGGTCAGCGGCTTGGCGTTGCCCGATCCGTCGCCGTACGTCATGCAGAAGCAGCTGTCCTGCCAGAACGCGTTGACGTAGTTGTTGCCGTAGTGGACGCGGGAGTACGCGCCGACGCCGTCACCGCGGATGCCGGTGCGGCCGTGCACGTTCTTGAAGTAGTCCCAGGTCTCCCCGGCGCCGTAGGCGGCGTCGGCGCCCGCGGTCTCCAGGTTGGAGGCGGCGCCGTTGCCCCAGGTGTCGGTGGAGTTCGAGAAGAGCGTTCCGGTGCCCGACGAACCGCGGTTGAGGTTGTACGTCTTGTGGTTGCCGCGGCCGCCGTCGGTCAGGTTGTACGTCGAACCCGACTGGGTGGAGCCGAGGGTGACCTGGCCGCTGTACTGGGTGTTGCCGATGCCGTTCTGGACGGCCTGCCACTCGTACAGCTTCTCGCCGGTGGCGGCGTCGGTGACGACATGCAGTTCGTTCGGGGTGCCGTCCTCCTGGAGTCCGCCGACGACGGTCTCGTACGCGAGGGTCGGCGCGCCCTGCGCCATCCAGACCACCTTGCGCGGCGCGCGGTCGGCCTTGGTCTTCTTCGAACCGTCCGCGGCGGCGGCGCTCAGAGCCTGCTTCTCGGCGGTGGCCGGCGCGACGTCGGCCGTGGTGGCGACGTTCTTGAGCGCGGACGTGGACGCCTTGCTGACGGACTGGGTCGCGCCCGCCTTCGTGGCCGCGACGACGAGGTCACCGCCGAGGACCGGAAGGCCCCCGTAGGTGCGCTCGTAGCGGGTGTGCGTGGTGCCGTCGACGTCCTGCACGACATCGCGGACGACGAGCTTCTCCTGTGCCCCGAGGCCGAGTTCCTTGGCGGTGGCCGCCTTGGTCGCGTCGGCCTCGCGTATCAGCGCGGTGCGCTGGGCGGGGGAGAGGGTGCGCGGCAGCGCTCCGGGGTCGGCCTTGCCGGCGACGGGCGCGGCGGGCGCGCTGTCCGGCTGGGCGATGGCGGTGCCGGTCTGGACACCGACGGTGAGGAGAGCTGCTGCGGCGATCAGAGCGCCGGTCGCGGTGGCGCGGCGGCTGAGCGTGGGTCTCACGCGAACTCCTTCTGCGAGGGGGGTACCGGGCAGCTCGGTGGGCCGTCCGGACAGTGCACGCGGAGCAAGGTGGTGCGCAGAACGGGGGAAGAGTGGCAGGCGTGACGGCTGGCTGTCAGGAGCGCGTCAAGAAGTTGGCCGGAATTCGTCCGCTGCCCGAAGGGGCTTGTTCGTTAAGCGGACGTTTCGTCGATCATTGCGGTGGTGTTTCCGGGGGTTCGCGGTAGCAGGATCCGGACAGGGTGCGGAGATCCGGCGGGCGGCTCGCGATGTTGTGGATTGTGAACGGGGTGTGATGCGAGGGGCGGGTGTGCCGTGACGCGATCGCTGCGAATTGTGGCTCGTTTCGTACCACCGGCGGTACGTGACGGACGTGACGGACGTGCCGGACGGCCACGGCCACGGCCACGGCCCGCGCCGCGCCGACCGGCCGACCGGACCTTCCGGCGCCCTCGGACCCCGGCCCCCCCGGGGCCTAGGCGGGCCTACGCGGGCCGGTACGAGGTGATCAGCCGGGCGAGATGCGTCCCCGCCGTACGCAGCGGTTCATCGCTCCTGGACACCTGAGCCGCGAACTCGGCCCCCTCCAGCGTGCTGATCACCGTGATGCCCAGGCCCTGGGCGTCCTCGTCGGGGATCCCGGCGCGGCGGAGCGCGTCGGTCACGATCCCGCGCCAGTGCTCGAAGGCCAGGGCGGCGGCCCGCTGGATGTCGGGTGCGCGGCCGGCCGTCCCCAGGGCGGTGGCCGTGACCGGGCAGCCGTCGATCCAGTCGGAGGCGCGCAGGCTCGTCACGAGGCTGTCGGCGCAGGCGATGACCGCGCGCGCCGGGTCCGGTTCGCTGTCCAGCACCTCGCGCAGGATCGTGGCGAACTCCCGGTCGCCGTGATCGATCGCGGCGACGGCCAGCTCCTGCTTCCCGCCGGGGAAGAAGTGGTAGACGGAGCCCAGTGTGGCGTTGGCCTCCTGGGCGATCTGCTTGATCCCGGCTCCGTCGTACCCCTGCCGCTGCATCAGCCGCGAGGCGGCCCTGACGACCCGTTCACGGGTGCCGAGCGCGGCCCGCGGGTCGCCGTCCGAGTGGTGCCGAGCGGTGGTCTTCACCGGGTCAGGGTATCGGGTGGAGCGTTCGTTCCAGTGATATGCGCCGGGCCGGAAGAGGGGGTCCGACCACGGGTGGAGCGACCCTGACTCCGGCGCACACCTGGGTGGGGCGGGAGTCAGGGTCGGGTAGGCCCGTGGTCGGACGCCCCGGTCCGGCCGTTCGCCTAGCGTCGTAGGCATGAAGCGACTTCACCGTACGGCGACCGCCGCGGCACTCGCGCTCCCGGTCGTCGCGGCCGGTACCGCCTCGGCGGTACCGGCGCCCGTATCCGTCACCGCGCCCGCCACGCCCGGTTCCGTTGCCAGGGCCGAGGCGCCCCAACTGCCCCGGCCCACCGGCCCGTACGCGGTCGGCCGCCGGCCGCTGCACCTCACGGACCAGGCCCGCCCCGACCCCTGGTTACCGGAAGCGGGCGCGCGCGAACTGATGGTCACCCTGTACTACCCGGCCCGGGCCGGTACGGGCACGCCGGCCCGGTACGCCACCACCGAGGAGATCCGGCTGCTCCTTGAGTTCCAGAAGCTGGACGCCGCCGCCCCGCCGGAGGTACTGAGCGCGACCGGCGTCCACAGCCGCGTCAACGCCCGCCCCTCAGGCGGCGGTTTACATCCCCTAGTGGTGCTCTCCCCGGGCTTCACCGTCTCCCGCTACACCCTCACCGGCCTCGCGGAGGACCTGGCGAGCCGCGGGTACGTGGTCGCCGCCGTGGACCACGCCTACGAGTCCGCCGGCGCGGCCTTCCCGGGCGGCCGGACGCTGACCTGCGTCGCCTGCGACAAGATCGGGGAGCCCGAGGGCGGCAGCTTCGCCACCACGGTCCGCGCCCAGGACGTGTCCTTCCTCCTGGACCGGCTGACCGGCGCCCGGCCGGCCTGGCGGTACGCCCACATCATCGACAAGAAGCGGATCGGCATGGCCGGCCACTCGCTCGGGGGCGCGAGCGCGGCATCCGCCATGGCGGGCGACAGCCGCGTCCGGGCGGGCATCAACATGGACGGGTCCTTCCACGGCTCCGTACCCGTCGACGGGCTCGACGGCCGCCCCTTCATGATGCTGGGCACCGACGACGAGACCCATCGCCCCGGCGGCGAGGACGAGAGCTGGGACACGGCCTGGGACCGCCTGGACGGGTGGAAGCGCTGGCTGACCGTCGCGGGCGCCGACCACTTCACCTTCAGCGACGCCCCGTTGCTCGCCGAGGCGTTCGGCCTGCCCGCGCCGGAGCTGTCCGCCGAGCGCTCGACCGACCTCACCCGCGCGTACGCCAGTGCCTTCTTCGACCAGCACCTGCGGGGCATCCCGCGGCGTCTGCTGGACGGTCCGACGGCGGCCAACCCTGAGGTGCGGTTCAACAACCCCTGACCGGCGCGTGAGAGCACGGGGCCGGGGCACGCGTCAGCGGGGGGTGAGCACCATCCGGAAGCGGGCGGCGCCGGAGAGCATCCTCTCGTACGCCTCGGCCGTCCGGTCCAGCGGCATGACCTCGATCATCGGGCGGATCCCGTGCAGGACACTGAAGTCCATGGTGTCCTGCACGTCCTGCGCGGTGCCCGACGGATGGCCCCGGATGATCCTGCCGCTCAGCAGGAGCCGGCCCGCGGCGATGCTCATCGGCTCGGGAGCCGCGCCGATGAGGACCAGCTCGCCCCGGTGGGAGAGCCCGTCCACGGTCGCCGTGATGGCGTCGGCGTTGGCCGCGGTGGCGAGGACGGCCTTGGCGCCGCCGAGCGACCGCAGCGCGTCCGCGACGGGGGTGTCCGCCGTACTGTCGATGTAGTGGTGCGCGCCGAGCTGTCTCGCGAAGTCCTCCTTGGCGGCCCCGCGGGCGATGGCCACGGTCTCGAAGCCCATCGCGGCCGCGTACCGCACCCCCAGATGGCCCAGACCGCCGATGCCCAGTACGGCGACCAGGTCCCCCGGCCGCGCGGAGCTGCGCCGCAGTCCGTTGAACGTGGTCACCCCCGCGCAGGCCATGGGACCCGCGTCCGTCGCCGCCAAGCCGTCGGGGATCCGGGCCAGGGCGTCGGCCGGCGCGACGACCGACTCGGCGAAGCCGCCGTCGTACGCCCATCCGGGGACCTTCAGGTTCTGGCACACGATGAAGTCGCCCTGCCGGCACGGCACGCAGTGGTGGCAGCTGCCGCCGAACCACCCCACCGTCACCCGTTCCCCCACCCGCCAGCCATTCCCCGTCCCCTCGCCCAACTCCTCGATGCGCCCGGCGATCTCATGCCCCGGGACCACCGGAAACCGCACGCCAGGAAACAAGCCACCCACGAAGGCGCTGTCGCTGTGACAGATCCCGCAGGCATCCACGGCCAGCCGTACCTGCCCCGGCCCCGGCCGCGCCACCTCGCGCTCGACGATCTTGAACGGCCCGTCGGCGGTGGCGACCTGCGCGACTCGATAGGTGCTCATCTGGATCTCTCCGGGGGACGGAGGGGCACGGAGGGGTACGGACACGACGCCCCCCGGACCAGCAGACCAGCTCGGCCCCGGTCACGCGCGCCGAGTGAAGCAGGCGAGTCGGTCCCGGTCCCGGGCGCGCTCCCGCTCCCGGTCCCGGTCAGGCCAGGCTGTCGCGCCAGGCCCGGTGGAGGCCCGCGAAGCGGCCCGTGCCGGCGATCAGGTCCTTCGGGGTGCCGTCCTCGACGATGCGGCCGTGTTCCATCACCAGCACCCGGTCCGCGATCTCGACCGTCGACAGACGGTGCGCGATGACCACCGCCGTACGGCCGTTCAGGACCGTGTCCATCGCGCGCTGGACCGCGCGCTCGCCCGGTATGTCGAGGGAGCTGGTCGCCTCGTCGAGGATCAGGACCGCCGGATTCGCCAGCAGCGCGCGGGCGAAGGCGACCAGTTGGCGCTGGCCCGCGGAGATCCGGCCGCCGCGCTTGCGTACGTCCGTGTCGTAGCCGTCGGGCAGGCCGCTGATGAACTCATGGGCGCCGATGGCCCTCGCCGCGCGTTCGATGTCCTCGCGGGAGGCGTCCGGGCGGCCCAGGGCGATGTTCTCGGCGACCGTGCCGGAGAACAGGAACGCCTCCTGGGTCACCATCACCACCCCGCGCCGGAGCTCGGGGGTGTCCAGCTCCCGCAGATCGACGCCGTCGAGGAGGATCCGGCCCTCCGTCGGGTCGTAGAACCGCGCCAGCAGCTTCGCCAGCGTGGATTTGCCTGCGCCCGTCGAGCCCACGACCGCGACCGTCTGGCCTGCCGGGATCGTCAGGTCGAAGCGGGGAAGGACCTCGCCGCCCGTACGGTACGAAAAGCTCACCCCGTCGAAGACGGCCTCCCGGCCCGGGAACTCGCCGGTGAGCGCGGGCAGCGTCCGGGGGTTCGACGCCTCGGGCACCGAGGGTGTCTGGGCCAGCAGACCCGCGATCTTCTCCATCGAGGCCGCCGCCGACTGGTACGAGTTGAGGAACATCCCCAGCCGGTCGATCGGGTCGTACAGCCTGCGCAGATACAGCACGGCCGCGGCCAGCACACCGAGCGCGAGCGTGCCCTCCGCCACCCGGTAGGCGGCCCACAGGACGATCGCGGCGACGGCGGTATTGGCGACGAACCGGGAGCCGATCACATAGCGGGCCATCTCCAGCAGCGCGTCTCCGTTGCTGCGTTCATGACGGTGGTTGAGCGTGTGGAAGTCCGCGTCATTGGCGCGCTCGCGCCGGAACGCCTGCACCGGCCTGATGCCGTTCATCGTCTCCGCGAACTTCACGATCACGGCCGCGATCGCGGTGGAGCGGCGGCCGAAGACGACCCCCGCCCGCCGTTGGTAGAGCCGCACCAGCAGATACAGCGGTACGAAGGAGAGCACGGCCAGCGACCCGATCCCCACGTCCAGATAGAGCAGCATCGCCGAGATGTACGCGAAGGCCAGCACCACCCCGATGAGTTCCTGGAGGCCCTCGCCGAGCAGCTCGCGCAGCGACTCCACATCGGTGGTCGAACGGGAGATCAGCCGCCCGGAGGTGTAGCGCTCGTGGAAGTCCAGGCTCAGCGCCTGGGCATGGCGGAAGATCCGGCCGCGCAGATCGAGCAGTACGTCCTGGTTGACCCGGGCCGAGACCCGGATGAAGGCGTACTGGAACGCCCCCGAGCCCACCGCGCAGATCAGATACCCCGCCCCGACGGCGTACAGCGGCCCGTTGTCGCCGTCGCGGAAGGCGGGCACACCGCGGTCGATGGCGTACGCGACGATCAGCGGACCCGCCTGGGAGGCGGCCTGCTGGAGCAGCAGGAGCAGCCCGGCCAGCGCGACCCGCCCGCGCCTGACCTTCAGCAGGGACCGCAGCAGAGCGCCGGTCGCGCCCGGGGGCGCGGGCAGGGCGTCCTGGCCGAACGGGTCGTCGGCCGCGGAGGCGTCGGGTACGTCGGACACGTCGGGTACGTCGGACACGTCGGGCGCGGTGGGCGCGTCGGGTGACGCGGGAACGTTCTTGCCACCCGGCTCGATCGGGCCGTTCGTGTCGCGGCCGTTCGCGTCCGGGCCCGGTGCGCCCTGGCCCGTGGTGGTCGACGTCGTCATCGGATGCTCTCCTCAACAGCCCCGGAAGCGGCCTCGGATCCCGCTCCGGAATCAGCCCCGGAATCACCCCCGGGATCCGCCCCGGATCCGGCCCCGGGATCCCGCTCCGCCCCGGACATCAGCCACGCGTACTCCTCGCTGCTCCGCAGCAGCTCCTGATGGGTGCCGACAGCGGCGATCCGGCCCCCCGAGATCAGCGCCACCCGGTCGGCGAGCAGCACCGTCGACGGCCGGTGCGCCACCACCAGCGCCGTGGTCTCCCGGAGCACCTGCCGCAGCGCGGCCTCCACCAGCGCTTCCGTATGCACGTCCAGCGCGGACAGCGGATCGTCGAGCACGAGGAAGCGCGGCCGGCCGACCACCGCCCGAGCCAGCGCCAGCCGTTGGCGCTGGCCGCCCGAGAGGCTGTGTCCCTGCTCGCCGACCTCCGTCCCGGTCCCTCGCGGCAGATCCTTGGCGAACCCCGCCTGGGCCACGTCGAGCGCACGCTCCAGCGCGTCCTCGTCGGCGTCCTCCGCGCCCATCAGCACGTTCTCCCCGACGGTCGCCGAGAACAGCGTCGGCTCCTCGAACGCCACCGACACCAGCTCCCGCAGCCGCTCGCGCGGCATCAGCGCGATGTCCTCGCCGTCCAGCGTGATCCGCCCGGCGGTTACTTCGTGCAGTCGCGGTACGAGTGCGGTCAGCGTGGTCTTGCCCGAACCGGTGGCCCCGACGACGGCCATCGTCTCGCCGGGGCTGATGTGCAGATCGATACGCTCCAGGACGGGCGTGGAGCCCGCCTCGGCGTCCGGGTACCGGAACGAGACCCCCTCGAAACGCAGCCCGTCCCCGGCTTCGTGACCCGAGGCCGCTCCGGACGCGTCCCCCGGCGCGTCCTCCTCTTCCTCCCGTACGTCCATCACCTCGAAGAACCGCTCGGTCGCCGTCGCGGACTCCTGGCTCATCGCCAGCAGGAACCCGATCGATTCCACCGGCCACCGCAGCGCCAGCGCCGTCGACAGGAAGGCGACCAGCGTGCCCGTCGAGAGCCCGCCGTCCGCGACCTGGATCGTGCCGAGCACCAGCGCGGCGGCGATGGCCAGTTCGGGAATCGCCATGATCACGGCCCAGATGCCCGCAAGCAGCCGCGCCTTCTCCAGCTCCGTCTCGCGCAGCCGCCGGGTGAGGGCGCGGAAGGCGAGGGACTGGCTGCGGTGGCGGCCGAACCCCTTGATGATCCGGATGCCGAGTACGCCCTCCTCGACCACCGTCGTCAGATCGCCCACCTGGTCCTGCGCCCGGCGCGCGACCAGCGCGAACCGCGACTCGAAGAACGAACAGACGATCACCAGCGGTACCACCGGGATCATCAGCACCAGCCCGAGCGACCAGTCCTGCATCAGCAGAATCAGAAATCCCACCAGGATCGTCGTGGCGTTGACCAGCAGAAACGTCAGCGGGAACGCCAGGAACATCCGCAACAGCATCAGGTCCGTCGTGCCGCGCGACAGCAGCTGACCCGATGGCCAGCGGTCGTGGAACGCCACCGGCAGCCGTTGCAGATGACGGTAGAGATCCGCCCGCATCGCCGCCTCCACACCGGCCAGCGGCCGAGCCACCAGCCACCGGCGGAAACCGAACAGCACCGCCTCGACGATCCCCAGCACCAGCAGGAGCAGCGCCCCGAGCCAGATGCCCCCGGTGTCCCGGTCCGCGACAGGACCGTCCACCATCCACTTCAGTACGAGGGGGAACACCAGCCCGAGACAGGAAGCGACGATCGCGACAAAAGCCGCACTGAACAGGCGCACGCGCACCGGTCGTACGTACGGCCACAGCCGCAGCAGAGAGCGAACGGAGGACCGGTTCTTGGTGGCTGCATGTGTTTCGGACATCAGGGGCGAGCCTACGGTTCACCACTGACATCGCTCATGTGGTTTTTCCCTCACCCCCGCACTCTGAACAGCAGCACCGCCCGCGCCGGGACCGTGACCGTGGCTCCGCCCTCGTACACCGTGCCCGGTGCCTCCGTCTGCTCCTCCCGGGTGGTGTCGACCATCAGCTCGTACGACCGCGCCCAGGGTGCCCCCGGCAGCGCGAACTCCACCGGCCGCCCGTCCGCGTGCAGGACCGTCAGGAAGCTGTCGTCCCTGATCTTCTCGCCGCGCGCGTCCCGGCCGGGGATGTCCCGCCCGGACAGGAAGAGCCCGAGCGTCGAGGCGGGCGCGTACCAGTCCTCCTCCGTCATCTCCGAGCCCTGCGGGGTGAACCACGCCAGGTCGCGCAGCCCGTCCGGGGCCTGCGGCCGGCCGGAGAAGAACGCGCGGCGGCGCAGTACGGGATGGGCGTGGCGCAGCGCGAGCAGCCGGGCGGTCAGCGCGTGCAGCCCCTGCCCGCCGGGGCTCTCCAGCAGCGACCAGTCCAGCCAGCTGACCGAGCTGTCCTGGCAGTACGCGTTGTTGTTGCCGCGCTGCGTACGGCCCATCTCGTCGCCCGCGACCAGCATCGGCACACCCGTCGACACCAGCAGTGTGGTGAGCAGATTGCGCGACTGCCGCCGGCGCAGGGCGTTGACCGCGGCGTCGTCCGTCTCGCCCTCCACTCCGCAGTTCCAGGCGCGGTTGCCGTTCGTCCCGTCCCTGTTGCCCTCGCCGTTGGCCTCGTTGTGCTTCCGCTCGTACGACACCAGATCGCGCAGCGTGAAGCCGTCGTGCGCGGTGACGAAGTTGATCGAGGCGTACGGCCGCCGGCCGCCCCACGCGTACAGATCGCTGGACCCGGACAGCCGGTAGCCGAGATCCCGTACGTCGGGGAGGGCGCCGCGCCAGAAGTCCCTCACGGCGTCGCGGTAGCGGTCGTTCCACTCCGTCCACAGCGGTGGGAACGACCCGACCTGATAGCCGCCGTTGCCCACGTCCCACGGCTCGGCGATCAGCTTCACCCGGCGCAGCACCGGGTCCTGGGCGATCACCGCGAGGAACGGCGAGAGCATGTCGACGTCATGCATGGAGCGCGCCAGGGCCGCCGCCAGATCGAACCGGAAGCCGTCGACGCCCATCTCCGTCACCCAGTAGCGCAGCGAGTCGGTGATCAGCCGCAGCACCTGGGGCTGGACCACATGGAGGGTGTTGCCGCAGCCGGTGTAGTCCGTGTATCTGCGCGCGTCGGACGGCAGCCGGTAGTAGCCGCGGTTGTCGATACCGCGCAGGGACAGGGTCGGCCCCAGCTCCCCGCCCTCCGCGGTGTGGTTGTAGACCACGTCGAGGATGACCTCTATCCCCGCGGCGTGCAGCGCCCGGACCATGTCCTTGAACTCCGCGACCTGCTGCCCCCGCGTGCCGCTCGCCGCGTAGCCGGCGTGCGGCGCGAAGTAGCCGATGGAGTTGTAGCCCCAGTAGTTGCGCAGCCCGCGCCGCAGCAGATGGTCCTCGTGCGCGAACTGGTGTACGGGCAGCAGCTCCACCGCCGTCACGCCGAGCCGCCGCAGATGGCCGATGGCCGCCGGGTGCGCGAGACCCGCGTACGTACCGCGCAGCTCCTCCGGGATCCCCGGATGGAGTTTGGTGAAGCCCCGCACATGCAGCTCGTAGATGACCGAATCGGCCCAGGGCGTCTTGGGCCGGCGGTCGTCGGCCCACTCGTCGTCGGGCGCGCCGTCATGGACGACGACCCCCTTGGGGACGTACGGGGCGGAGTCGCGGCCGTCCCGTACGGTGTCGGCCACTTCCCGCTGCGGCCAGTCCCGTACATGGCCGTAGACCTCCGGGGGCAGCCCGAAGTCTCCGTCCACCGCACGGGCGTACGGATCGAGCAGCAGCTTCGCCGGATTCCAGCGGGCACCCGTCCAGGGGTCCCAGCGGCCGTGGACCCGGAATCCGTACCGCTGACCCGGACGGATGTCGGGCACGAAGCCGTGCCAGATCTCATGGGTCAGCTCGGTCAGCGACAGCCGGGTCTCGGCGCCGCTGTCGTCGAACAGACAGACCTCGACCGCCTCGGCACCGCCCGCCCAGAGCGCGAAGTTGGTGCCCGCCACGCCGTCGGGTCCCACTCGGTAGCGGGCTCCCAGCGGGGTCGGCGCGCCCGGCCAGACCACGGGCCTCGGGGAGTCGGGCTCGGGGCGGTGACCGTTGCCCTCGACGCCGGTCGCGACGCGTGCTCCGACGCGTGCTCCGACGCCTGTTCCGATGCCGGTTCCGGCGCCGGGGGCCACTCCCGGCCCGCCGTCCCGGATCTCCCTCCCCTTTTCCCTCCCCCTCTCCGTGCCCTTCGCCTCGCTCTCCTCCTTCCGCTTCTCCTGCACTGCCTTCTGCTCGGCTGCGCTCGCCACTGACCGGCCTCCCGTGGCTCGTCGGCCTCGCGGATCGGGCGCACGACATCCCGGCCGTGGCTCCCCTCGCGTGGTCCTCCCACCTGTTCTGCCCGCAAGAGGGCCCGCCCTCACGTTTCCACCGGAGGGGCGTGGTCGTTGGGCGGGACGTGAGACACGTACTGAAGCGGACAGAGCCCAAGCGGGCAGGGACCGGCGTGGCCGCCGTTCTGACATGGGCAGGACTGATGACCGGGCTGCTGGCCGGCCTGGCGGGATGCACAGGCGCCGATTCGTTCACGGAGGGCAAGTCGCGCGCTCCCGGGGACACGATCCGGATCACCCCCGAAGACGGTGCGAAGGGCATCGGCCGGTCCGACCCGATCGCGGTACGGGTGCCGGACGGCCGGCTGGAGCGCGTCAAGGTCGTACAGGTGGAGGACGCGCAACCCACCGAGCTGCGCGGACGGATCTCCGCGGACGGCCGGTCCTGGACGCCGCAGAGCGGCGCGCGGATCGCGCTCGCCGCCAAGTACAGCGTCGACGCGGTGGCCGTGGACGGCGCGGGCCGCCGCTCGGCGCGTCACAGCACCTTCACGACGGCGGTCCCCACCGACCGGTTCATCGGCTACTTCTCCCCGGAGAACCGCGCCACCGTCGGCACCGGCATGATCATCTCTTTCGACTTCAACCGGAGGATCCAGGACCGTGAGGCCGTCGAGCGCGCCATCACCGTGACGGCGGACCCGCCGGTCGAGATCGCCGGGCACTGGTTCGGCCACGACCGTCTCGACTTCCGGCCGCGCGAGTACTGGGAGCCGGGCACGGAGGTCACGATCGAGCTGGCCCTGCGGGACGTCCAGGCGGCGCCGGGGGTGTTCGGCATCCAGGAGAAGACCGTCGGCTTCACGGTCGGCCGCTCCCAGGTCTCGGTGGTCGACGCCGAGGAGCACACCATGGAGGTACGGCGCGACGGGGAGCTGGTCTCGACCGTGCCGATCACCGCGGGCGCGGCCAAGACCACCACCTACAACGGGAAGATGGTGGTCACCGAGTTGTACGACGTCACCCGCATGAACGGCAGGACGGTCGGCTTCGGTGGTGAGTACGACATCAAGGACGTGCCGCACGCGGTACGGCTCACCACGTCCGGGACGTTTCTGCACGGCAACTACTGGGCGCCGGCGGACACGTTCGGCTCCCAGAACGTCAGCCATGGCTGTGTCGGGCTGCGCGACGTGAAGGGCGGCGGCCCCGACACCCCGGCCGGCTGGTTCTTCGACCGGACCCTGATCGGCGATGTCGTGCAGGTGGTCAACTCCCGTGACCGTACGGTCGCACCCGACAACGGTCTGGGCGGCTGGAACCTGGACTGGAAGCGCTGGAAGGCGGGTTCGGCCCTCGCCGCGGTATCGGGCTCCACCGCCGACTGAAGCGGCGACCGCCGCCGACCAGGGATTCGGCGGAGCCCTCCGGCACGGGGCAGTCCCCTCGTACGGCCCGTATGACCTGCACCGTCCCGGCCTGTTGGGACGGAATGGTGACAGACGCGAGATCTCCGTAGAGCTCGCGGTGTGATTATCTGTCGCGAGCGCGTGCACTCGACGCGCGGGAGTGCGGGCCGTGGCGGGGCCAGGCCGTGCGAGGGGAGACGACACAAGTGAACGTGCTGCCGATATCGGGGACATCGGCCGGGTCGGACCGGGCGCCGCGGGGTGAAGGACCGGAACGGCGAACGGGACGACGCCGGGGAAACGGCACAACGGGGCTGCTGGCACTGATGCTCGGTGGGCTGCTCCTGGTGGTCACGGCGTGCGGCGGCGGGGATTCCGACGCGGGCGACGGTGACAAGAACGGCAAGGGTGCGGGGAAGGTCGAGAACGCGGCGTCGGTGGCCGTCGTGACCATCGCCCCGAAGGACGAGGCGAAGGCGGTCGCGACCACGGGCGCCCTCAAGGTCTCGGCCGACAAGGGCAAGCTGACCACGGTCACCGTCCAGGACGACAAGGGCAACCCGGTCGAGGGCAAGCTGACCGCCGACGGCACGAGCTGGGAGCCGCTCCAGCATCTCGCCGGCGCCACCAAGTACAAGGTGCACGCGATCGCCAAGGACACCGAGGGCCGGGAGTCCGCGAAGGACACCACCTTCACCACGCTCGTACCGAAGAACACCTTCATCGGCCACTACACGCCCGAGGACGGGTCCACGGTCGGTGTCGGAATGCCGGTCTCGATCAACTTCACCCGGGGCATCACCGCGCCCGAGGCGGTGGAGAAGGCCATCACGGTGACGGCGGAGCCGTCCGTACCGATCGAGGCCCACTGGTTCGGCAACGACCGCCTGGACTTCCGCCCCGAGAAGTACTGGGCGGCGGGTACGAAGGTGACCGTGAAGCTCAACCTGGACGGTGTCGAGGGCCGCCCCGGGGTGTACGGCGAGCAGGCGAAGTCCGTGAAGTTCACGATCGGCCGCAGCCAGGTCTCCACCGTCGACGCGAGCGCCAAGACGATGAAGGTCGTACGGGACGGCAAGCAGATCAAGAACATCCCGATCACCGCGGGCGCGCCGGCGACCACCACGTACAACGGTCAGATGGTCATCAGTGAGAAGTACGAGGTGACCAGGATGAACGGCGCGACGGTGGGCTTCGGCGGCGAGTACGACATCAAGGACGTGCCGCACGCGATGCGGCTGTCCACGTCGGGCACCTTCGTCCACGGCAACTACTGGGCGTCGTCGGGCACGTTCGGCTCCACGAATGTCAGCCATGGCTGTGTGGGGCTGCGGGATGTCCGCGGCGGCGGGAACAACGGCACTCCGTCGGCGTGGTTCTACAACTCCTCGCTCATCGGTGACGTGGTGATCGTGAAGAACTCGAAGGACAAGCAGATCGCCCCGGACAACGGCCTGAACGGCTGGAACATGTCCTGGTCGGAGTGGATCAAGTAGGACCTCCCTCGATTTCCTCCACGGATTCCTCCACGGATTCCTCCAGGGGGATACGGGCCCGGTGCGCTGTGAGCGAGCGCACCGGGCCCGTTTGCGTATCGGTGCTCCGATCCGTGCCGGTGCCGGTTAGCGCCGGTTAACCTGCCCGTATGGCATTCGTGAATCTTGAGGTCTCCGGCGGCGTCGGTACGATCCGGCTCGACCGCCCCCCGATGAACGCACTCGACTCCTCCATCCAGGACCGGCTGCGCGAGCTGGCCGAGGAGGCGGCCCGGCGCGACGACGTACGGTCCGTGATCCTGTACGGCGGCGAGAAGGTCTTCGCGGCAGGCGCCGACATCAAGGAGATGCGGGGGTGGGACCACGCGGCGATGGTCGGGCGCTCCCGGGCGCTCCAGGAGTCGTTCACCGCCGTCGCCCGTATCCCCAAGCCCGTCGTCGCGGCGGTCACCGGCTACGCGCTGGGCGGCGGCTGCGAGCTGGCCCTCTGCGCGGACTTCCGGATCGCCGGGGCCAACGCCAAGCTCGGCCAGCCCGAGATCCTGCTCGGCCTGATCCCGGGCGCCGGCGGTACGCAGCGGCTCGCCCGGCTGGTCGGACCTTCCCGGGCCAAGGACCTCATCTTCACGGGCCGTCAGGTGAAGGCCGACGAGGCGCTGGCGATCGGCCTGGTCGACCGGGTGGTCCCGCCGGAAGAGGTGTACGAACAGGCGCACGCCTGGGCCGCGAAGCTCGCCCAGGGGCCCGCGCTCGCCCTGCGGGCCGCCAAGGAGTCGGTCGACGCGGGTCTGGAGACGGATCTGGAGACCGGTCTCACGATCGAACGCAATTGGTTCGCGGGCCTGTTCGCCACCGAGGACCGCGAGCGCGGCATGCGGTCGTTCGTGGAGGACGGTCCCGGGAAGGCCAAGTTCCTCTGAGGGCAGCCCTGTTGGCGGCGGGCCCGGTCGCGGCGTCAACCCGGCGCCCGGCTTGGCACAACCTTAAGAGAACCTTAAGTTATTTGCCGTGATCGCTCTTGGTGATCACCTCATTGCGGGTCGTTATCGCAGGTCAGTGAGTTGTGCAAGCCCAAGTTCTGCCCTTGGCATATGCCTTTCGCGCCCCCTGGAATGACTCATTCCGGGGGGTCGATTCACCCGGAACGGCCCCCGGGAAGGTTCTGGACGGCCATGATGGGGGACATGGCGGGCCTGGAGGGTGTGGAGCAACCGCGGCGACGCGGCGACGCGGCCGCAACGCGGTGGATACCGTCCGTCGACGACGAACAGGCGCTCAAGGCGCTGGAATTGTTCGGCAATCCGACGGAGGCGGAAGTCCGGCTGCCCTCCCGCCCGGAATCCGCCCTCGCCGCCCGCCGGATCACCCACTGCGTGGTGCTGAAGCAGTGGGCACTCTCGCCGCAGACCGCCGAGTACGCCGTGCTGCTCGTCTCGGAACTCGTCGGCAACGCCGTGCGGCACACCGGCGCCCGGGTCTTCGGGTTACGGATGCTGCGCCGCCGCGGCTGGATCAGGATCGAAGTGCGGGACCCCTCGCGGGGGCTGCCGTGTCTGATGCCGGTGCACGACATGGACACCAGCGGGCGCGGCCTCTTCCTGGTGGACCGGCTCTCCGACCGGTGGGGGGTGGATCTGCTGCCGCGCGGCAAGACCACCTGGTTCGAGATGCGGGTCGCCGACCGTCAGCTGCCCTGAAGATGACGACCCGTAAGGCCCCTTAAACGGGTCAATCGTCACCTTTCTCCCTCCTTCCCCCTTAAATGGGGGCGTGATCCCGATCGACCGTCGCAGTGCGCTGCGCGCAGGAGCCGGCGCGGCCCTGGCGGGCGCCCTCGCCACCGGCTGTACGGACAGCGCCCCCGCCACGCCCACCGGTACCGCGTCCGGTCCGGCGCGCGGATCGGCCCCCGGATCGCCGGCCGGGCCGTCCGCCGGAACCAGTCCCGGGAGCGGGCGGCCCGCCTCCCGTACCGCACCCGCGCCACGCCGGTTCCCCGGGCAGAGCACCGAGATCGCGCACGGCCCCCGCGACCGCGCGCGCGTCGCCCTCACCTTCCACGGCCAGGGCGACCCCGCCACCGCCACGGCCGTGCTGGGGGAGGCGGAACGCGCCGGGGCCAGGATCACCGTCCTCGCCGTGGGCGGCTGGCTCGACGAACACCCCACCCTCGCCCGCCGGATCCTGGACGGCGGCCACGATCTCGGCAACCACACACTGCGCCACATCGACATCTCCGAACTCGACGAGGCGGCGGCGTACGCGGAGATCACCGGCTGCGCCCAGCGGCTGCGCAGGCTCACCGGCTCCATCGGCAGCTGGTTCCGCCCCTCCCGCACCCAGCACGCCACCCCGCTCATCCAGCGGCTGGCGCGGAAGGCGGGCTACCCGCATGTCCTCTCGTACGACGTCGACTCGCTCGACTTCACCTCGCCCGGCGCCGCGGCCGTCACCCGTACCGTCACCGGACAGATCCGCAACGGCTCCGTGGTGAGCCTGCACTTCGGCTACGCGGACACGGTCGCCGCGCTGCCCGCCCTCCTCGACGCACTGGAACGCCGCGGCCTGCGCGCGGTGACGACCACGGAGCTGCTGACCTGATGCTTCCCCCCACTCCACGGACCACCGGGCGGACCGCCGCCCTGCTGGGGGCCGCCGCCCTCGCCCTGCTCGCGAGCTGCGCGAGCCCGGACGCCGAGCGGGCCGAGCGGAAGGCGACCAAGGCCGCCGCCCGGCCCGTCGTGCCCGAGCGGAGCGTGCCGGCCGGACTGCCGGGCATGCCCCCCGTACTGGACCCCAAGGACGTCTACGCCGCCGACCGGCCCGGCATGTTCTCGCCCATCGTGAAGGGTTTCCCGTCCCGGGTGTATGTGCCCAACACCCACTCCGACACGGTCTCGGTGATCGACCCCGCGACGTACAAGGTCATCGAGACCATCGACGTCGGCAGACAGCCGCAGCATGTCGTGCCCTCCTGGGATCTGAAGACCCTCTGGGTCAACAACAACCGCGGCCATACGCTCACCCCGATCGACCCCGCCACCGGCAAGGCGGGCGAGCCGGTCGACGTACACGATCCGTACAACCTCTACTTCACGCCCAACGGCAGGTACGCGATCGTCATGGCCTCGCTCGACCGCCAGCTGGTCTTCCGCGATCCGCACACCATGAAGGTGAAGAAGACCGAGCCGGTCACCTGCGCGGGTGTCAACCACGCCGACTTCTCGGCGGACGGCAGGTACTTCATCGTGTCGTGCGAGTTCTCCGGCGAACTCCTCAAGGTCGACACGGAGCGGATGAAGGTCATCGCCCAGCAGAAGCTGCCCTTCCAGGGCGCCATGCCGCAGGACGTGAAGATCTCGCCGGACGGCAAGACGTTCTACGTCGCCGACATGATGGCCCACGGCATGTGGGTGCTGAACGGCGAGAAGTTCACCACCCCGAAGCTGCTGCCCACGGGCGAGGGATGCCACGGCCTGTACGTCAGCCGGGACTCCAAGGAGATGTACATCTCCAACCGAGGCGAGGGCACCATCTCCGTCTTCGACTTCGCGAAGAACAAGCTGGCGAAGAAGTGGCATCTGCCGGACGGCGGCAGCCCCGACATGGGCGGTGTCTCGTCGGACGGCAAGGTCCTGTGGCTGGCGGGGCGTTACGACTCCGAGGTGTACGCGATCGACACCCGCAGCGGTAAGGAGCTCGCCCGGATCCCGGTCGGCGGCGGCCCGCACGGACTCGCGGTCTATCCGCAGCCCGGCCGTTACTCGCTGGGGCACACGGGAATCTTCCGCTGACGGGGAGTTGACGGGGAGTTGACGTCGAGGTGCCGTCGGGCGGACGTCAGCGCACGTCAACTCGTGCTGGCGCGGGCAAGGTTGTGGACCGACACGCCCTTGAACGGGTGACGGTCCACGGCTTGCCGCCGTACAGCGTGGAGGGTGCACCCCATGATCACTTCTCGCTCGCGGCGGCGGGCCGCCGCCGTCGCCCTGTCCGTCACCGCCGTCCTGATTCCGGCCTCCGCCACCGAGGCCGCGTCCACGCGGACCTCCGCGGAGTCCGCCCCGGTCACGTCCGCTTCCGTACGGGCCGCTTCCCTCAAGGCCGCGGAAAGCTGTCCCCGCGTCGAGGACCCGATGTTCGCCGCGGCGGACCATACGGTCCAGGTGGGCCGGATCACCCCGACGCCCGCCTGGCGCACCGACTGCCGGCAGCTCTACCGCGCCGACAGCCGCAAGCCGGAGGTCATCTTCGAGCAGGGCTTCCACCCGAAGGCGCCGCTCCAGGGGCAGTACGACGTGGAGAAGTACGTCCTGGTCAACCAGCCCTCGCCGTATGTCTCCACCAGCTATGACCACGACCTGTACAAGCAGTGGTACAAGAGCGGTTTCAACTACTACATCGACGCCCCCGGCGGCATCGACGTCAACAGGACGATCGGTGACACCCACAAGTGGGCCGACCAGGTGGAGGTCGCCTTCCCCGGCGGGATCTCCCGGGAGCGGATCGTCGGTGTCTGCCCGGTCGACAAGGTGAAGAAGACCGAGATCATGTCGGAGTGCCTGGACAATCCGCACTACCAGCCGTGGCGCGGCTGACCGGCGCCCGGTAGCCGGCCCTCCGCGGAACGCCCGCACACCGCGGGCGTTCCCCGGAAGGCCGGCGTTCGGCGTTCGGTGATCGACGACCGCTGGGCCCGTGATCCGGTACCGTCCCGGGCTGCCGCCGTTCGGGTGAACGTGAACGGATAATCTGACCCCGTTAGTACGGCATCACGCGGTACGGCATCACGAAGGGGCGGAACAGTGGCGGACATTGACGAGGCGCGCAAGGCGTTCGAGCGGTTCGACGCGAACGGCGACGGGCTCATCACGGCGGCGGAGTACAAGAGCGTGATGGCGCAGCTCGGCGACTTCCATGTGACCGAGACGGTGGCGCAGGCCGTGATCAACGCGCATGACGCGAACGGTGACGGGCTGCTGACGTTCGACGAGTTCCTGGCATCGCGCACCAGCTGATCCGGGGACGCGGTGGTGCGGGGCGGGGGCGTCGGGGACGACCCGGACCATCAGCCGCACGCCCCGCTCGCGTTGCCGGGAGACACGCCGGGCAGAGATGATCAAGCGGTGATATATCCGGGTCCGTCCGTTGACGAAGCCACCGGCTCGGCCGGCCGCAGGGCCGCCCAGATAACCGGCGGTGTCCTGTTCGCCGCGCTGGTCGTACTGCTCGGCGCGGGCATAGCCTCGCGCGGGACCGGCGAGCTGCGCATACCCGGCGCGGGCGGCACCACCGCGCTGCGGGTCGCCGTCTTCGCCGGGCTCGCGCTCCACCTCGGCGAGCTGGCCGGCGCCCGGCTCGCCGGTAGCGGCCCCGTGCCACGCGGCTGGGCGCTCGCCGCCGCGCTGACCGGGGCGACCGCCTCGGCGGGACAGATCATCCTGCTCGCGTCCGTGAGCGGCCTCGACATCACCGCGGTGTACGGCACCGTCGAGGGCCGCCTGCTGCTCGTCATGGCCAACGGCTTTCTGCTGGCGGCCGGCTGTGTCGCCCTGAACCGCCCCCTGGCGGCCCTCGCGCCCCTGGCCGTGGTCGTCGGCGCGGAGGCCCTGCGGGCGCACCCGGAGCCGTACACCCCGATGCTGGGCACCGCCCTCACCGTCGTCCATCTGACCGCGGCCTCGCTGTGGACCGGCGGGCTGCTGTACGTACTGCGCACGATGTGGCTGCGCCGGGGGGACCCGGCCGGGGCCCGCCAGGTGCTCGCCCGCTACGCCCGGCTCGCCGGCTGGCTCTTCGCCGCGCTCGCCGCCACCGGAACGCTCTCCACCCTCCGCAGGCTCCCGGCCGACGTCGTGATCAGCACGGCGTACGGCCGCGTGCTCATCGTCAAACTGCTGCTGGTCGCGGTCGTGAGCGGTCTCGCCCTGACCGCCAGACAGCGGCTGCGCCGTGGCGCGGACGCCGGGTCTCCCGCCCGTGCGGAGCTGGCCGTACTCGCGGTGATCGTCCTGCTGTCGGCGATCCTGACGGTGGTCCCCGACCCGCACTGGCTCAGCACCCGGTGACGGGGCCGTGGTCATCGGTCCGTCGAGCGCGTCCCCGCTCAGGCGTCGAAGCGGTGGCGGGAGGTCTCGATATGGCCGAGGTACCGGCGGGTCCAGCCGCACATTCCGTCGACCGTCTCCCGTAGCCCTCGGCCGGGCTCGGTGAGGGTGTACTCGACCCGCGGCGGCACGGTGGGGTGCACGTTCCGCTCGACCAGGCCGTTGCGCTCCAGCATGCGCAGGTTCTGGGTGAGCATCTTGTGGCTGATGCCCTCGATCTCGTCGCGCAACTCGCTGAAGCGCAAGGTGTGATCACCGAGTGTCTCGATGATCAACAGCGCCCACTTGTTGGCGACGTCCGAGAAGATCTCCCGCGCCAAGGAGTCCGCGCGCCTCAGGTCGGCTTCGTCGGGCGAGCCTGTGTACTGCTTGGTCACCATCAGGTTCCCCAGTCACTGAAAAGTGCGTTCTTCCATGTCAGCGCTCACTCTCCTACGGTTCTTCAGTAACCACAAGAGACCACGAGAACCACAAGAGACCACGGGCCCCCGGGCTCATGACAAGGAGGCGGGCAGCATGGCCATCACCCTGGTAGATCCCAGCGGGTTGCCGAAGATCGGTGCCTACCGGCAGGTGTCGATCGCGACAGGATCGAAGCTGGTCTTCATCGCCGGGCAGGTCGCCTGGGACGCCGAGGGGGTCACGGTCGGCGAAGGTGACCTCGCCGCCCAGGTCGAGCGGTGCTACCTCAACATCGGCACCGCCCTGGCCGAGGTGGGTGGCTCCTTCGACGACGTGGCGAAACTGACCGTCTACGTCGTCGACTGGACCCCCGACAAGATGCCCCTCTTCCTGGAGGGGGTCGCTCGGGCGTCCGCGAAGCTGGGGACCACCCCGGTACCGCCGGGCACGCTGCTGGGTGTCGCGGCACTGGACGTACCCGGCCATCTGGTCGAGATCGAGGCCACCGCGGTCATCGACTGAACAGCCGGGCGGCGCCGGCGGCAGGGCGGCGCCGAAGCGCGGAGGTCCGCTCCACGGCGGTCAGCACTCGATGATGTTCACCGCGAGTCCGCCGCGCGCCGTCTCCTTGTACTTGACGGACATGTCCGCGCCCTGTCGCGCTATGCCCTTGACCTGCATGTTCGAGGGTGTCCGAGGGGCGATCCACGTCCGCAGGGACTTCTCAGGGACTTTCGGCCGGGAGGGATCCCGCAGCCAGGCGTCCATCGCGGTGAGCCCTCGCTGCCCCGCGCCGGGCATGAAGTGAGCGTAGTGGTCGAGCGTGACCTTCGGCGTCGAGTGCCCGAGCCATTTGGACAGGCTGACGACCGACTCGCCGGCTTCCAGCTGCACGCTCGCGTAGGTGTGGCGGAGGACGTGGAACATGTCCTCGCGTGGGGCGGCATAGCGCGGGACCCGGCGGATTCGGTTGCCGTCGTGCCGCACCTTCTCGCCCACGGGCTTGATCAGTCCGGCGGCGGCGAGCGCACGCTTCCAGCTGCGGTCGTTCCAGGTCCGGTAGTAGATGCGGTTCCCGTGCGACGAAGTGAGGATCAGGTCGACCGTGATCGGCTTCCGCTGGCGCTCTTCGAGCGCGGTTGTGGGGGTCTCCGGGTTCCGCCAGGGCAGCGTGCATGAAGTCGACGGGAATCGGCGGAAGTGAGTTCGGGCCCGAAGCGCGAGGTTCGCCGGCAGGGGGATCTCGCGGGTCTTGCGCCCCTTGGGGAGCGAGAAGTAGGGGCGTCCCTTGATGTCCCACCTGAGCTGGCGGCGGACGTGGACGACTCCAGCCGCGAAGTCGAAGTCCTCTTCGGCGAGACCGAACGCTTCGCCTTGGCGCAGCCCGAGCCCGATGCCGAGATCGACAGCGATCTGGTAGCGGTCTTGCAACCCCACGCGGACGGCGTCGACGACCTCACGTGACCACGCCTTGGCCTTACTGTCGATCGCTCGTGGCGGCTTGACGCTATTCTTCATCTTCATCTTCATCGGGTTGCGCAGCAGACGCTGGTCGTCGACGGCACTGCCGAGGATCGAGGACAGGTGTCCCCAGATCACCTCGGCCGTCGACTCCTCAACCCTCGTGAGTAGTCCAGCCTTGAAGGTCCGTAGAGCGGAGGCATCGATCTCACGCAGGGCGTAGTCGCCCATCAACGGAATGATGTGATTCCAGATGCGGCTGCGCATCGGGTCCGCCGTCGAGGGCTCGTCGGAGCGGCCCGCCCACCAGTACTCGGCGATGTAATCGGCGAGGAGGATCTCCCCCTTGCGGGGATCGACGAACTCACCACGGCTGGAGTCCGTTTTGGCGCTGGCAAGCCACTGCTTCGCGTCCTCGCTCGTGTGGAACGACCGGTCCTGGATGCCGGGAATCCCCTTCACCCGGTAGCGCTTCCCAGTGCCGTAGATCGCGGTCCGCTCCCGCTTCCCGGTCAGCTTGTCGGGGCGCTTCTTCAGCCATCGGTCTTCTATGTAACCCGCCATGACGGGGTCCTCCAGTGGTGCGTGATCATGAGCTGGTCGGTGCTAACGCGATCTGCGGCACGATCCAATCCCCGTGCGATGAACTTCTTATCGGGGGAGAGGGGTCGCGTAAGCCACCGCGCTACTTCAGGGTCTTCGAGCGCCGTTGCGGCTTCCGGTTCAGCGGGTCAAGGACGCGGTTGGAGCGGGAGTCCGCTAGCTCCTGATCGCGGACCCACTCGTCGAGCGCCGTGATCCGGTACATCACGCGCCTACCCATGCGGAAGCTGGGAGGCCCCTGTCGGCGGTGACGCCAGACGTACAACGTGTTGGGCGAGATGCCGAGGTACTCGGCAGCCCTGGGAAGGGTCAAGAAGGCGGCCTGGGATGCTCCGCGCGGCTCCGGCATGGGGCGACTCCTGTCGTGTGGGGCGATGACAGGACGAGATTGCGGAGAAAGGGCGAGTTGGACGAACCGGATTCTTGAGATAGACGGGGCGTTACTGAAGTGGAGTTTGTGATGCCGCAGCAGCTTACGGTGGTTGTCGGCTGAGCTAAGGCTGAGGCGTGAGGGGAGTGAACGAGGGGAGTCCGAATGCCCAACGGCAGCATTATCGCGCGGAGCTAGGGCTACGAGCGGTGGAGCACTCCGCAGCGGGCGAAGGAAGGCTCCGCCATGGTCGAGGACCTAGTGTCTTGTGATTCTGATCGTGTTACTTCGAGTTGTTATTGACGAGTTTCTTCACGCTGGTCTGGACGAGTCGGACCTTGGTGAGGATCTC